>JBJHBN010000125.1:0-6564 GCA_050485505.1 Opitutales bacterium
ACTGAATCTTGACTATCGTTTGCATGGCGAGACAGCCCGTTCATCTCAACCTTTGATGGCTGTCGGCCGAAGTGAAGGCCCCGGACCTGCTTCCGAAGGTCGTCGCCTTTTGATCGATGTCGTCGATGCGGTAGGCGATGAACCCATTGCGGAGGCGGGTGGTACGAGCATTCGCTCCCTCGGTGAGCGGAGCTACCGCGAAGCCGGTTCGAATTTTCAGGATCGCTTTGCTTTGGATTTTAAGGTGGACAACTTGGCTCAGCCACACCTTGTGGTTATCCACATTCCGGATGACAAGCGGCGATCAATGGAGATCATGTTGCAACACTTTGATGCTACCCGGGATTTTCAGGTGCATGCGGGGGTTTTTACTGGAGAGGAATACCCGAATTCTGGTGAAATGATGGAATATCATGTCCTTTTCTGGCCCCGGACTGAGCGACAGGCCCTGGTTTTTATGACTATGGAGGATGGTTATCCGGCGGCCGTCGAACGCCTTGAGGTTTACCGCCTGGATGAATTTCCGGTGGCCTCGCAGGAAGGCCGGTTTGAAGGCGGCACAGCAGCCCGTAGTATTGGATTGTATTACGAAGATCCGGTGCTGTTTCACAGTTTTGGTACCAATCGCTCGCGCGAAAGCTTTATTCTGGCGACCGAGCGTCTAATAGAATACATGCATTCTTTGGGGCAGACTGAGTTTGAATACCCTCTGGCCTGGTATGCGGGTCCGATCTATGGGACTACGGTGGAGCCGTTTGAGCCCGATATTATCGGTGCGCAGGGTGGGCAGCGTCCGCATCCGAACGGATTCCCGGCCTACCTGATGAAACGCTTTGCCGACGAGGGCATTCGCTTTGTGGCGGGATTGCATTTGCATACACTGCCAAGCTTGAATCGTTACGCACTAACCGATTGGAATCGTATTCACGGTGGTGAGGAAACCATAATCAATATCAACAAAGACGGTGCGCTTTGGTATGGGCATTGGCATGGCCGTGACCCTAATTATAACCCGCTGGACCCTAGAGTTCAGGCCGCTGCTGCATCTGTTGTCGAGGAGGTAGCAACAAGGTACGCGGATGAACCGGCTTTTGAAGGGATCTCGCTTGTGATGGCGAAACCTAAATTATTCACCTTTGGGTCGATTGAATCTGGTTACAATGACAGCAATCTGGTGGCATTTCAGCGTGACAGCTGTGTCTCGATCCCGGTCTATGAGGCTGGGGATCCAGAACGTTTCAGGAGGAGCTACGATTGGCTGATGTCCAACGTGGACGCACGTGAAGCTTGGATCACCTGGCGTTGCGAGCAGTTATACCTTCACTACTCCCGTATGGCGGATCGGCTGGCGGAGATTCGCCCGGACCTGACGTTGAAGTTGAATATTTTTGTTCATCCACGCGACAATCCGCGTCAGGCGAACTATCTCGATACGCCTGCGATTGAGGTTATGCGCGAATTCGGTATCGATCCGCGTTTGTATAAGGATCATGAGAATATCGTGCTCAACCACACGATGGTGCCGGCTGAGATGCGTTGGGCGCGGAATAACATTCCTTTGGAACGAAATGAAGTCTATCGCACTGCGATGACCTCTGCCGAAGTGGTCGAGGCCTACCAAACCGCTGGGCGAACACGCGTAACCATTCACGACCGCTATTGGGAAGATGCGATAGGGCGGGAGGAGCCTTTGCGGGGGCTAACGGATCTTGGTGTGCCGGAAATGGTGTGGCGGGCGTCTACATTAAATGCGCCGGATTTCCACAGTCTCGAATCCTATATGCTAGCTGTGCACCACCTGGATGCGCAGAGCATTGTCAAAGGAGGCTATGTGATCGGGACGTTTGGTATGGAGCAAGTGTTGGAGCCTTTCACACGTGCATTCCAGGCCTTGCCTGCGGTCCGATTCGACGATGTTGATGGCGGTGTTGACCCGGTAAGGGTGCGGCAGCGGGAACTGGATGGAAGGCGCTATTTCTATGTTCTCAACACCTTGCCGGTCGAGTTAAAGGCGGAGCTTGGATTCGATCGTGAAGTTGGGTTTCTCGAGTTGGTGTCAGGCAGGAACACTGAGCCTACTGATTTGTTCGAACTGGAGTTGAAACCATACGAGTTGCGCAGCTTTGTCACGGATTCCGAATCGGCTGCTATAAATCAGGTGGATGCTGATGTTCCCGAGGTTTGGCTGAGTGCGCTTGAGAACCGTCTTCAGGACCTGTTTGAGGCGGCTGGGCGAAATCTAGAAACGGCCGGACATTATAAGGCCTATCTTGACCTTATGCGAAGGAGTTGGGACAATGGGCATGTGTCAAAAGTCTATTTCCTGCTTCAAGAACATTGGGTTAGTGAGGTTTTGGAAGGTCAATTGGACTAAACCATTTTTCATGAATCGAATCTACGCATGCTGTATTGTCTGGGCCTACCTGTTGCTTTCTGGCTGCGGGGAGGTGTCTGAGGAAGGGGAGTTTGCCGCGTCCGCGGACGGACGCCGAATCGTAGAGATCCTGGGGAACGACCACATGCGCTTCGAGCTTACCGAGTTCACTGCGATGCCTGGTGAGCCCTTGCGGGTACGTTTTCGCAATGTTGGCCAACAACCGAAAGATCGAATGGGACACAACTGGTTGTTGCTGGACTCGGTTTCTGAGACCGAATTCCACGCGTTGGCTGTGGATGCTGCACGGAGACCCCCGGACTACTTGCCTGAAGACCGCAGTGCGGTGTTGGCCTACACCGGTGTTCTGGGTCCTGGCGAAGCGGAGGAAGTGGACTTTTACGCACCAGAAACTCCGGGAGAGTATCGATATGTGTGTACCTTTCCCGGGCATTATATTGTGATGCAGGGACGCCTCAGAGTTCTGGAATCGAATGGAGAGTGAAATGCAATTGAGCGAAGAATTATCCGCGATTGTTGGCAGTGCCAATGTTTTGACGGCGATAGAGGACCTCATTCCTTATGGCTTTGATGGCACGGCTGCGTTGAAACAACTGCCGAGGGCAGTGGTGTTTGCTCAGACGACGGAACAGGTTTCACAGATGTTGAAATGGGCCGGGGCCCACTCTATTCCGGTGGTTACACGGGGAAGTGGCACCGGATTGTCCGGAGGATCTGTGCCCTTGCAGGGAGCGTTGGTCCTCTGCCTGGTGAAGATGGACCGCATCCTCGAGGTTGACCCCGCGAACCTTTGTCTGTTGGCCGAGGCGGGGGCGATTTCGCAGGCGATTGCAGATGCGGCGGATCGGGAGGGGCTCTTTTATCCACCGGATCCCGGTTCGATGAAAATTTCCACCATTGGCGGCAATGTCGCAGAGAATTCCGGTGGCCTGCGTGGGTTGAAATATGGTGTGACGCGTGATTATGTGATGGGCCTGGAGGTGGTGCTGGCAAATGGCGAGATCTGCTGGCTCGGTAGCAAATGCGTCAAGGATGTCGCTGGCTACAATTTGCGGGATCTGTTCATCGGTAGTGAGGGCACGCTGGGCATCGTCACGCGGGTGTTGCTGAAGCTGTTACCCAAGCCGGAGGCGAGACAGACTCTGATGGCGATCTTTCCCGATATGGAATCAGCCGCCTCTGCCGTGTCCGCGATCATTGCGGCGAAGGTGATTCCCTGTACCCTTGAGTTCCTGGACCAGAAGACGATTCGCTGCGTTGAGGATTTTGCCAAGGTGGGACTGCCGAGAGATGCGGGCGCACTGGTATTGATGGAAGCGGACGGGCATCCACAGGCTGTCGTGGACGAAGCCAATCGAATGGAATCGATCTGTCAGGAGCAGGGCGCAACTCTGGTGCGTCGGGCGGCTAATGCCGAGGAGGCCCTGGCATTGGCGTCGGCCCGACGCAGTGCCTTCAGTGCACTGGCGCGCCTGCGTCCGACAACTATCCTGGAGGATGTGACCGTTCCCCGCAGTGAACTTGCTGGTATGGTTCGGGTCATCAATGAAGTCGCATTGAAATACGATCTGGAGATCGCGACCTTTGGTCATTTTGGCGATGGCAATCTGCATCCAACCATCCTTACGGACGAAACGGACAAGGAAGCAATGGAGCGGGTTGAGCTGGCCTTGGATGCCATTGTCGCGGCGACTCTGGAGCGCAAGGGGACCATTACTGGGGAACATGGGGTAGGGCTGGCGAAGAAGCGGTTTCTGCGTCAGCAAATTGGCGATGCCTCACTTGACCTGCTGCGCCTGGTGAAGCGTTCCATTGATCCGTCGAACCTGTTGAATCCCGGAAAGATTTTTGATCCGTAATGAAACGTAGACTCGCCGATATGGATTATTCAGTGCTGCAGCAATGCATGCACTGCGGAATGTGCCTGCCGTCTTGTCCTACCTATGCGGAGACTCAGATGGAGCGCCATTCTCCCCGTGGCCGAATCTCGCTGATGCGTGCCATTGCGGATAAGGAGATGGACTTGAGCAAAGTTTTTGGTGAGGAGATGTATTATTGCCTGGGCTGCCTGGCTTGCACTAGCGCCTGTCCTGCAGGGGTGGACTATGCCCAGTTGTTTGAAACTGCCCGTTTTGAGATTGAGGAAAAGGGCGTGTTGCGGAGCCGCAAGCGTGACTTCATTCGCTGGGCGGTGGTCAGGTTTCTGTTCACCCGTCCACGCATGCTTCACCTGATGGGGCGTATGCTGTGGATCTACCAGCGATCCGGTGTGCAATGGTTGCTGCGGCGTTGTGGTTTCATGCGCTTGCTACCTGCGAGTCTGCGTCGACTCGAGCCGCAGACGCCGGTCGTGCGCAGTCGCTTCTCTCATCAACTGATCGAGCCAGTGGAGCGAACACGGGACTCAGAAGTCCGCTACAAGGTCGCTGTCCTGACCGGCTGTGTTCAGGACATGCTTTTCAGCGAAATCAATCGGGCTACCGTCGATGTATTAAAGCACAATGGCTGCGAGGTGCACACCCCTCCGTTGCAGTCCTGCTGCGGTTCCCTTCATTCGCACAATGGCGATGTTGATTCAGCAGTTTTGCTGGCGAAGCGCGCCATCGACCAGATCGACCCTTTCGCATTCGATGCGATTATCAGCAATGCAGGTGGCTGCGGGTCGCACCTGCGGGCTTACGACAAGCTTCTGGCGAAGGACCCCGATTATGCCACCAAGGCTGCGGAATGGTCCCGTAAGCTCAAGGATGTCACTGAGTTTCTCGTAGAGATTGATTTTGAGCGGCCACAGTCCGATCAGGAGTCCGGGAACAAACGCGCCATCACCTATCATGAGTCCTGCCATTTGTGTCACGGGCAAAAAGTCAGTCGACAACCACGCGAGGTGTTAAAGTCGATTCCCGGCCTGGAGTTGAAAGAGGCCTCCGAATCGAGCTGGTGCTGTGGCTCCGCCGGTATCTACAGCATTACTCAGCCGGAAACCTCTGCCTGGCTTCTGAAGCGCAAATTGGGACACCTGCGGAATACGGGGGCCGGTACGGTCGCGATGGCCAACCCAGGCTGCCATTTGCATATTCAAAATGGGATGCACGCTGCCGGTGATTCCACTGAAATCGTGCATCCTGTGGTGTTGTTGGCTGAGGCCTATAAGAAGGCCGCGGAAAGCAAGGCACAAAAAAGCTGAAGCACCCGGAGATGCTTCAGCTTGGACAAAGCTTTGACTCGTTGGATTACCAAGCCTGCCACTCGTTTGTGCTTAGGTTTCTATACCATCCGCGCAGTTGGATGCCGGTCCAAATCCAGCTTTCGAGTTCGGTGTCGTATGCGTAGAAGCCCAGCGGGGATGCACCTTGTGTGTAGATGTAGAGCCAGGTTTCAGTGCCGAGTTTGCGGACCCAGGGATAATTCTGGTCGTTGATGTAACCCATCTCGGTCTGTCTCCAGTTCTGAATGAGAGGAGATCCTGAGAAAATGCTGTCAGGTGCTGGCTGTTCAGCCTCGGAACCCCTAACAATCTTGATCTCAGAAACGCTCGCCCGGGTAGTGCTAAGGCTGGCACCGCCATTGACAGCACCCATGGCGAAACGTGCGATGACGCCCTCATCAGTCGTCAGACCGGCCTCCGTCAAATAACTAAACGGACCGCTGATTGTGGTCGGATCGACAATGCTGGCGCCCATTTGGTCGACGATTACGTTTAAAAAGGTCGCGCCACTAATCTCGATCGTCCAGGTTTGGCCGTGTCCATCGATTTCGTAGTGAATGTCAGTGGGAACGCCGCTGATACCAAACTGCATTTGCTGCACAATACCAGTACCCGACTCATTGCGTCCACTGTCGAGCAATTGCAATCGCCAGGTTCCGTTCTCAAACTGAAGAATGTTGAAACCGAGAGCTCCACCATAACCGCCTCCGCCGCCGGAGTAAGTCGCGGCCTCCGCGGCTGTGACATCACCTGCGACCGTGTCGCCATTGATGCGTCCAATGACAGCGTAAAACGCTGCAAAGGTGCCAGGCTCAGGATCACCGTTCAGTTCAATTCCATTGATGCTGACCTTGATGGGATCATCCGCAAACGGTGACAAATTGTGCTGATGGCTCACCACGCCCGCTCGTGCATTTGCGATGCTTTGTCCCGAGTCAAAGTGAATGGTCCCGTCTGCCTGCAC
>JBJHBN010000126.1:0-6562 GCA_050485505.1 Opitutales bacterium
GGAATGATTTGGGCAGGTAGGGCAGCCTCGCCGAGGGTGCCGCTGCGGGTGTAGGGAAGTGGCGGAGAGAGCGGGATTCGAACCCGCGATACGGCTCTAAACCGTATACCCACTTAGCAGGCGGGCGCTTTCGGCCACTCAGCCATCTCTCCGTCGGTAAAGGGGAATGAATGTTTGCGGAATTGGGGTGAAGGCAATCATTTTTTTGGAAAAGCGAAGACTTTTCCTGAACATTCGCTGACTTGGAGGGGTCGCAATTGACAAGCTCTCCCAATTTGAAAAGTTAGACCTTAGTTATGTGGAACAAAATCAAGGCGGATCCATTCCGGACCTCATGGAAGGATGTTCGTATCGCCCAGTTGAAGAAAAACGCTCCGACACTGGCCCGGACGCGTTCGACTTCTTACTACGCTGTTTTCGGTTCCTTTTTGGCGCTGCTGACAGTGATGGGCTTTTATTATACCGTGAACATCTATCAGCAAGCCCTCGGACGTCAGGATTCCCAGCACGATTTCATTATGCAGGTGGAGCAGGCGCCTGAAATCAAGGCCCGTGAAGTCGATCAGGCTATCGAACGCATCGAAGCCGAGATTATGGCCGAAGAAGAAGCCTACAGCACGATTCTGGACGACCTGCGCAACCGCGACTTGCTCGGTGAAGACGTGCCAAGGCTTCGCTGACCACCGTCCAATGAGCTTTAGGTGACCGATTTCATTTCCTGACGCGAGCTAGCCAGTTCAGTGCGCCTTCAAGGTCTTCGAATGTGCCGTCGAGCTGGGCTTCGAAGGCGGCGGTGAGGATCTCGCCCATTTCGGGGCCGGGTTTGTGTCCACGGTCGATCAGATGACGGCCCATCAGTATGGGCTTTGGGCGTTGCTCTGCGAGGGCGACTTTGTCGGCGACGTCCAGCCAGGCCGTGAAGGGGTTGCCAGCGGGCAGGGGTGGACGGCCTGAGTGATCGGCTTCGATGACCTGCGACAGCATGCGAATGGAGGCCGGATGGAGGCGGTTGGCGAGGCGGCGCACGGCGCGGTCGCTAGGGGTCCCGTCCATGGTAAAAATGTGCACCATGTGCTCCGCTACGAGGGGGCGTATCCGCTCGATGATGGCTAGGGGACTGTGGATGCGCTGCAGAAAACTTTCGGCGAGCGGCACACCGCGGGTGGCGTGTTCGGGGGCGATCCAGCGGCCCTGATCATTCTGCTGGGTAGTCAGGGCCTTGCCGAAGTCGTGGCAGAGAGCGGCGAAGAGCAGGATGGAGCGCAAGGGTGACGGGGTTTGGTCCCGTTCGGCAATCCGTGCTGCCGCGTCGCAGACGTGCAGGGTGTGGACATAGCAGTCGCCCTCTGGATGCCATTGGGGGTCTTGGGGTATTCCGACCATAGCCTCGATCTCCGGGAAAAACCGGATCCATTCGGTTGCCCGCAAAACTTCGAGACCGCGCGAGGGCACGCTGCTTTTGTGTGCCCATTTTTCCCATTCGACCCAAAGCCGCTCGCGGGCAATCGACGGGAACTCATCTGCCATTCGACGGCACTGGGCGATCGTCTCGGCGTCCATGCTCAAGTCGAAGCGGGCAGCCAGTTGCATTCCGCGCAGGACTCGCAGGGGATCCTCCGCGAAGGCCGGACCGGTCGCGCGCAGCAGCTTCTTTTTGAGGTCTCCGGCACCGTCGAAGGGATCGTAGAGGCGGCCTTCAAAGTCCTCGCCAATCGCGTTGATGGTGAAATCCCTACGCGCTGCTGCGTCGGCGAAGGTCATGCTTGGGTCGGCCTCGATAGCAAAGCCCCTGTGGCCTGTTCCGGTTTTATTTTCGCGGCGGGGGATAGAGACGTCGATGTCGTTGCCCACCTTGATCACGGCGAATTGCTTGCCGACCAGGCCCAGGCGGAAACCCTTGCGGCGCAGCCGCTGGACAATCTGTTCGTAGCTCAGACCGTAGACTTCGAGGTCGATGTCTTTGATCGGCAGGCCAAGTAACTTATCTCGCACGCAGCCCCCCACCATCAGCACCCGTTGGGCATCGGGCAGCGCCGCGGCGATAGCGGCCGCTTTTTCCAGCAGGGAGCGTTCGTCGTCGGCACTCATGCCTTACCCTCTAGTGCGGCTTGGAAGGCGGCTTCGTCGAGGATTTGAATTCCCAGTTTTTCTGCCTTGGCCAATTTGCCGCCTGGGCTATCGCCAACTACCACAAAGTCCGTCTTTGAGCTGACGCTACCAGTTACCTTGCCCCCGGCCGCTTCGATCGCCGCCTTGGCCTCATCGCGACTGAAATGTTCAAGGGAACCCGTGACTACAACCGTCTTTCCTGAAAAGGGCGTCTCATTGTCGTTGGTTGAGGAATCCGGCTGCGGAAACCTAAGTTTCAACTCCTTGCGCAGTGCATCCAGACGCGCCCGGTTGGCTTCTTCCTTAAACCAGCCGTGAATGCTTTCGGCCATAATCGGGCCGATCCCATCCACCGCCTGCAGACTGGTCGCATCGGCCGTTGCCAGGGAGTCCAGATCGGAGAAAGCCCGCGCCAGATCTTTGGCGCTTTGAGCACCGACATGGGGAATTCCCAGACCGTGCAGCAAGCGCCAGAGGTCGCGTTCGCGACTCGCTTCTATCGCCTCAGCCAGGTTAGCGGCCGATTTTTCGGCAAATTTGTCCAGCGCCAGCAATTGTTCCTGAGTCAGGTGGTAGAGGTCCGGGAGGTCACGAATCAACCCCCGGTCAATCAGTTGGCGGATGATCTCGCTGCCCAGTCCATCGATGTCCATCGCCTGGCGTCCGGCAAAGTGTTCCATCTGCCGCTGCAGCCGCTGAGGATTGTCGCTCGCCTTGAGGCGCCAGGCTGCCTGGCCTTCTATCCGTTCGGCCTCATAGCCGAGCGTTTTCAGGCGCTTGGCGAAATCGAAGGCTTGGCTGTTCTTCAGACGTTTTTCTTTCAGCACTCGGACCACTGCCGGAATAACCTCGCCGGCTTTTTCAATGATCACCCAGTCGCCCTCACGAATGTCTTTGCGTCGGATCTCATCCTCGTTGTGAAGGGTTGCGCGGCTGACCATGGATCCCGCCACGAGAACCGGCTCCAATTCCGCCACCGGAGTGAGTGCACCGGTGCGGCCAACCTGGATGGTGATCGCCTTCAGACGGGTTTCCTTCTGCTCGGCGGCAAATTTGTAGCTGATCGCCCAGCGTGGGGCTTTGCTGGTGCTGCCTGCCCGCGTCTGGGCAGCGCGGTCTTCCAGTTTGATCACGGCCCCATCGGTCGGGAAGGGCAGGGTGGCGCGCAGTTTATCAAGGGCTTCAATGGCTTCCCATGCGGCTTCGATACCTGTGACCGACCAAGCCTTTGGAGGTACCGGCAGACCCCAGCTTTCGAGGGCTGCGTGCATATCCGACTGGCGTTCGAAGGCGATGCCCTGCAGATGACCGACCCCGTAGAGCGCGATTTCCAGCTTGCGTCGGGCCACCTCGGAAGTATCCAGCAGCTTCAGGGTTCCGCTGGCCAGATTGCGTGGATTTCGGTAGAGCGCCTTGCCCTGTGCTTCGCGTTCTCTATTGATGCGCAGAAATTCCTCGTTGCCCATGTAGACTTCGCCGCGAATTTCGATTCGTTCGGGTGGGTTGTCTGCCCTGAGCCGATCCGGTACCGTTTCGATCGTGCGAACATTGGCGGTAACGTCGTCGCCCTCGACCCCATTGCCGCGCGTGACGGCTCTCACGAAGATCCCATCTTCATAGGTCAGGCTGATCGCCAGACCGTCAATTTTGGGCTCCACCCGGTAGTCGAGCTCCTCGCGGTTGAGCAGACGGCGCAGGCGCTGGTCGAATTGGAACAATTCGTCGCGGCTGTAGGTGTTGTCGAGCGACTGCATGGGCTCGCGGTGGGCGACCGTGACAAAGCCGTCGCTGCGGTCGTCCCCGATCTTGCGCGTCGGGCTGTCGGCCTGGGCAAAGAGCGGGTAGGCCTGTTCCAAGTCAGCCAGCTCACGCACCAGTTTATCGAAAGCCTGGTCGCTGATTTCCGGTGTGTTGTCGACGCGGTAGAGCTGTTCATGGCGGGCGATTTCGCTGCGCAGCCACTCCATTCGCTCCTGTATGTCCCTTGAGTCCGATTCGTTCATCGCTTTTGAAAAGGCTTCCATTCCAGTAGATTTCGGTAGCAAGTCCAGCGCTGATAGACCACAACCGCAATCAGCGCACCCATAGTATCCGCATACCAGTCCGCCCATTCAAAATACCTTTCCGGATTGGTGAATTGGCGGGTTTCATCCAGCAGCCCGAACAGGCTGGTCGCAACCGCTGCAAAGATCCCATGGCGCAGTCGCGTTTCCTCCCCAGGGTAGAGTCGGCAGAGGTGGTGGCGAGCAGTCCGAACACCAGCAGATGTGCCAGTTTGTCGAAATGCGGCAGGGGCGGCGTCGGGACATCGGGCTGGGGTCCGCTCGACATCGATAGCAGTGTCAGCATCAGCAGAATCGGCAGCAGCAGGCGAAGGGGGTTCAACTTTGCTTGACCAGTCAAAGGCGTGTATAATTTAAGTGTTTACTTGGTTAATTTGTAAGCGTAAGGATCTTTTCTACTATCAATGGATCTAAGGGTTCTATACATGAACCTTTCAAACCTTTCTCAAGTTAAATGCCAGAACCAAGTGTGAACGAATCTGAACTGAGGGAATCCCTTAAGCGTTGTCCCGAAGCTGCCGTGCAGGCAGCCATCGCTTTCCAGAAGACGAGGGATCCTTCTCTGGTACCGACGATTGTTTTCGGGATTGTCGAACGTTTTGTGGAGCCCGAAGTGCGCTCAATCGTGCGTGAAGGGGACGAGCAGATACGCCTGGTTGAGGACCTTGCCATCGATTCGCTGCTGATGGTCGAGATCGTGATCCTGGTCGAGGAGACCCTGCAGATCAAGATTGAGAACGAAGAGTTGCGCAGCCTGCGCACCTTGGGCGACTTGAAAACCTATTTGAATGCGAAGGTGCAGGGACTGCCGGTGCCCTCGCAGGGGCAGAGTTTGAATTTCGCTGAAATCGCGGCGATGATGCCGCATCAGCCGCCTTTTTTGTTTTTGCAGGAGGCGCGAATTCAAGGCGCGGTGGCTGAAGGCATTTACCGGATTTCCGGTGAGGAAGCCTTTCTTGAGGGGCACTTCAAGGGCAACCCGGTATTCCCAGCCTCGCTGATGCTGGAAGCCTTGGGGCAGCTGGCTGTTCTGCAGTTGCTGAAGAGCGAGGTTGACGGCCTGAAGGCAGGGGAAGTGGATCCTAATACGGTTTATTTTGTATCCTGCGACGGCGTTCGCTGCCACAAAGTGTGCCGCCCAGGGGACATCCTGGAAATGCGGGTTGAATTGAAGAAGGTGCATTCCCCGCTGGCGCAGTTTGAAGGATTCATCAGCAGCGGTGGTCAGCGGGTTGCCAAGGCCGAGGAGATTTCCCTGACCTTCAATCCGAAAGCAGAGCCGAACGAGGCGGAAGCAGCGGAGCCGTCCTGAGGAGAAAATCGAAGCCTTGAAAGGGCTGTCAAGCGGGCCAATTATGAGAAACGTAGTAGTCACCGGCATGGGCTTGGTTACCTGCCTCGGACTGGACCGGCCAGCGGTCAGTGGGAGGCTGCGCAGGCTGGAGCATGGAATCCAGCGTTTTCAGCCTTTTATTGACGATGCCAAGGTGCCCATATCTCTGGCAGCTCCAATTCCGGGTTTTCAGACCGAAGGTGGCGACCCTGAGGACTGGACCTTTCCTTCGAGCCTGAAGCTGCGTTTGGAGCAGATTCGCTCTCTGTCGCCCAATGCCCTTTACGCTCACTATGCCTTGCAACAAGCGGTCGCGGATGCCGGGTTGGAACTGCAGGAAATCGGCAATGAGCGCACCGGTCTGTTCACGGCTTCGTCGGGCTCAGCGGGCATGACTTATTTTCATATGGAACGCCTCAAGCGAGTGGGACCGATGCGCTGCTCGCCGTTGGGGATCGTGGCTTCGATTGCCGGGACCTTGAATTTCAACCTGTCGGCCATGTACAAGTTCCAGGGTGCTTCGACTGGTTTCGTTTCCGCCTGTGCCTCGAGTGGCCATGCCCTGGGCTATGCCTGGGATTCAATTGCCCTAGGCCGGCAGGACCGGGCAGTGGTGGTGGGTGCCGAAGACTTCACCTACGAGACTATCGTGCCTTTTGCCGGTATGCGGGTGTTGAGCCCGAGTGAGGATCCGGATACGGCATCGAGGCCCTTTGACGCCAACCGGGATGGCTTTGTCGGGACCGGAGGATCGGTGGTATTGGTGCTTGAGGACGAGCAGACTGCGCTGGCGCGCAAGGCTCCGATTTACGCCCGCATGCGTGGCTGGAGCCAGACGACGGACGGCTACCATATCGCTGCTTCGCATCCCGATGGCGATGGCTTGCGGCGAGCGATTGAGGATGTGCTGCATACGACGGGGACGGAGCGGGATGCAGTTGATTACATCAACGCCCACGCGACCTCGACGCAGGCTGGCGACGTTTCGGAATGCCGGGCCCTGAAGTCTGTCTTTGGCGTCGACAAAGGGCCGCGGATCAGCAGCACGAAAGCCTTG
>JBJHBN010000127.1:0-6539 GCA_050485505.1 Opitutales bacterium
CGTGGCTGAGAGTTTCGAGAATGCTGAGACCGAAGCTTTCCTGCTCAGAGGCGTAGACGCCAAAATCACAGGCTTCGATGTAGTCGGCCACCTCCTCCACATCCGTGCGGATCCACACGCGGTCCTTGAGGCCGAGTTCGCTGACCTGAATCTTTAGCTTCTCGACGGGCGCTCCGGCTAGGATTAGCAGGCGCAGGTTGTCCTTGTTCCTGACGTGTAGCAGAGCTTGTAGGATGTCGCCGACGCGTTTGACCGGACGTAGATTGGACATGTGCAGGGCGAGGGTTTCGCCTGCCTGTAAGCCGAGGTCGCGGCGCACGGTTTCGGGCGTTCGTCGGGCGGGTCTAGGATCGTGGAAGTTGGGGATGACTTCGATAGGCGGCTTCACCGTAAAGGTTTCGAGTGTCTGTTGCTTAAGGCTGTGGGATACGGTGGTGACGCCGTCGGAATGATCGATGGAATACTTGATGATGGGGCGGTAGTGCGGATCCTTGCCAATCAAATTGGTGTCGGTGCCGTGCAGGGTGGTGACGATCAAAGCCCTTTTTGCACCGTTCATCATCAGGCGTGCCAGCAGTGCTGCGGTAGCGTGGGGGACCGCATAATGAACGTGCAGAATGTCTAGGCTATGGGTTTCGCAAACTTCTGCAATGCGCACTGAAAGCGGCAGGGTGTAGTCAGGGTATTTGAAAAGCGAATACTCGTTGATCACCACTGGATGAAAATACAGTCCGTGGATTTCCAGATTGAGGTGAATCGGCTTTTCGTAGCTGATGAAGTGCACTTCATGGCCGGCTTTGGCGAGCATTTCGCCGAGCCGGGTCGCGAGGATGCCGCTGCCACCAATACTCGGATAGCAGACGATGCCGATTTTTAGGCTGGAATGGGATTCAGTAGCCACGGGCGGTTTTTGAAAAAGTTGAAATGTCATGAATGACGAGTGGATCGTTTGGCCACAGAGCCTGAGCGTAGTCGACGCCGGAGATTAGTCCCAGTTGACGTGCGCGGCTGTTTTGGAGGTCCAGGTAGGCCCGGCTTTTTACCTGGCTTTGGTGGCAGGCCATCAGCTGCTGCCAGCGCTCAAACTGGGCCGTGATGTCGATGAGCACCGGCTTTTCGTTGCTGGTTTCAAAGAGGGAGGTCACCGCATAAAACCACAGGCTTTCGATTCGATGCACCGGCAGGTCCTTGAGTGCGTCCAAGCCGCCATAGCGGGCCAGGCGGCAGGCATCGCGGCTGAGTTGACTGACGACCCTGTGATCCGGATGCTGGTTGGCATGCGGGGTGGGGGCCAGCACCTGATGGGGTTGGATCTCGCGGATGAGCCGGGCAATCTGCATGGCGTTGTCCGGTGTCTCCCGTTGGGTGCCGTCGCCGCCGAAGTCGAGAAAGTGCAGCCGATCAGTTGCGCCGAGCATATCTGCGGCGGCGCGGGTTTCGGCTTCGCGGATTGCGGCGGAGCCGCTGCTGCCGGACTCGCCTTTGGAGCAGACAACCAGGCTTATTTCCGTGCCGGACTCCGCTTCTTTCAAGAGGAGGCCTCCACAGCCGAACTCGAGATCGTCGGGGTGGGCGCCTATGGCGAGGATGCGGTTGGGAGCTGAGGGTGTGGTCATGGCAAATAGGCTGCGCTGGGGTTTTCAATAGCGTCGCGTTGGATAAATTCGATTTCGGGTGTTTCTTCCATTTTCAAATACTTGAGTTCGCCTTCACCGGCGATGTAGTGGCTGCAGTGGATGACCGATTGCATCCAGACCAGACGGGTATCCCGGCAGGGACTTACTTGATCCTGACTCCATTGCTTTTGGGGCAAGTCGATGTAGGCGGGGCCACCTTTGTGCAGCCTCAGGCCATTTTCGGGACAGTGGCGGGCGCGTACGGTTTCTCCCTTGTAATCGGTGTCGACATAAAAGTCTTCGATTGCACAGGCGGACCGGCGGCATTCAGGCTCGCTGGAGCGTACGACTTCAATGCCGTCGAGCAGACCAAACTGCCGGTAAGCTTGCAGGCAAAAATCGGCGACGTTGTCCGCCTCGACTTCTTTGAACAACAGGGCGGTTTCCCGGCTCATGAATTTAGGTAGTTGCCGCAGCAGGTCTGCGCGCCAATCGGCACTCACCCGCTTGGCATAGAGCGGGCTGTATTTCTTTTGAACCTTGTTGGCGAAGCAGAAATTGATGCGGTGCTCCTTGCCGGAGTCCAATTCGGTGAGCACGGTCTGGGTTTCTCGCGGATCGTGATCGCTGTCGTGGAAAAAGAACACAATGCGACCGCCTATTTGTTTCTGTAGTCGCCGTGCGGTCTGGATTTTAGCCCATAGGAAGCGGCGAGGCAGAAATCCACAGGGTTGCTGTCCAAAGCAGATAATCGGTTCCTTGGATTCGTCTATCATGCGGGCATGGCGGGTTTGAGAACGAGCTGGAGCCCGCTTGCGAGGAGAATGGTCAGCAGGCAGCCGATCAGGTTGAACCAAAGGTAGCCGATGTTTAGAGGAGAAAAATAGAGCACGATCACGCTGGCCTGAGCCAGCAGTCCTGCGTTGAAGGTCGCGGTACCGCCGATACGGCGGAGAAAAAATGCGATCAGGAACAAGCCCAGGATGGTGCCATAGAAGAGAGAACCGATAATGTTTACCGCTTCAACCAGGTTCTCGAACAGGCTCAGGGTCATAGCAAAACCGATCGCCAGTATCCCCCAGACGAGAGTAAAACCCTTCGAGACCCAGAGGTAGTGCCGCTCGCTGGCGTCCTTGCGGAGCAGGTTGCGGTAGCCGTCGACAACAGTGGTCGAGGCCAGGGCGTTGAGTTCGGATGCGGTGGAAGACATGGCTGCCAGGAAGATAACGGCAACCAGCAGTCCGACAAGCCCACTGGGCAGATTGCCCAGGACGAAGCTGAGGAAAATGTAGTCTGAGTCCTGTGTCTCCGCCGAAGGCTGAGCTTCGGTCAGTGCCTGTTTGAAAGCTGTCCGCTCCTGTTCCATTGCCTGGGTCAGCTGAACGATGACGGCACGGGTGTCTGGGTGGGTTTGACCCGCTTCTCTGCGCTCGGCGAT
Source organism: Opitutales bacterium (assembly GCA_050485505.1). GTDB lineage: Bacteria > Verrucomicrobiota > Verrucomicrobiia > Opitutales > Oceanipulchritudinaceae > JAFIGG01. The sequence continues at coordinate 3,055 of JBJHBN010000127.1, forward strand.
AGCCTGCTCAAGGAATACGGAGCGTTCCTCAAAATGGCCGGAGAAACGCGTTTCAATGGACACCCGCTGTTCGGTGGGGATTTGTTCCAGGGCTGCCTGATTGAAAAAGAGCGGGGGAGCCTGAAACTGATAGAAGACGAAGAGCAGAACCCCCAGCAGCAGGATACCGAATTGCATTGGGATTTTCAATACGGCGTTGAACATCAGGCCAAGGCGGCTGGCGACTGAGTTGCCGCCGGCGAGGTAGCGCTGGACCTGCGTTTGGTCGGTGCCAAAGTAGGAGAGGGCAAGGAAGGTTCCGCCCAGCAGGCCGGTCCAGAGCGTGTAGCGTTCGCCCGGGTCGGTGGAATAGCTGATGGCTTCGAGACGGTCGTGAAAATTGGCCAGGTAGAGTGCCTCGGAGAAGCTCAATTCTTCCGGTAGACCCGCAATCAGGTAGCCGAAGGCGATCGCCATGCCGACAAGGATGATCAACATTTGGCATTTCTGGGTCAGCGTGACCGTGCGGGTGCCTCCAGATACCGTGTAGAGAATCACCAGCGCACCGGTCGCCAAAATTACCGGTGGCAGGGGCCAGGCGAAGATAGTGGAGATAATAATGGCCGGTGCGTAAATCGTGATCCCGGCGACCAGACCGCGTTGGATAAGGAACAGTCCGGCCCCGAGCAGGCGAGTCTTGGGGTCAAAGCGTTTGCCGAGGAACTCATAGGCCGTGACGACTTTGAGGCGGTGGTAAAGTGGAATGAAAACTGCGGATATCAGCACCAGGGCGATCGGCAGGCCCAGGTAATTTTGGATGAAGCTGAGGCCGGATTCGTAACCGAGCCCGGGCATTGACAGGAAGGTCACCGCCGAAGCCTGAGTGGCCATGACCGACAAGCCGATGGTACCCCAGCGCAGCTGCTGGCCGCCGCTCAGGTAGCTTCCGAGACCGCGCCCTTGCCAGGCGGTCCAGAGTCCGTAGCCGACGATTCCGAGAATCGTCGCGGTCAGCACCAGCCAGTCGAGCTCAGTCATTGAAAAGGCCGGAGAACCAGTGCAGCAAAAGAATGGTGAGCACCAGCCAGCTCAGCACCGATGCGTAAATCAGGCGCCAGCGCGGCTCGGTGGCGTTGGGCTCCACTTGCATGCTTGAAAGCCGGGTTGGGTGATCAGTTCTGCAGGCGCTCGATCAAAGCTTCGTTCATTTCAATGTAACCGAAGGCGTTGCCGCCGGTTGCTCGGGCTTTCTCCAGGGATGCCTCCGCCGCTTCAATGGCGGCTTCGTTTTCGCCCAGTTTGGCCAGGATACGGGCGTAGCTGTGCTCCCACCAAAAGGCGTGAGGGGCTTCCTCAAGGGCTTTTTCCATCCAGGATTTGGCCTGTTCCAGTTCACGGTCTTGATTCAGGTAGAAGACCGCCGCGCTTGCGTAGTCGCGGGGGCCGAGGTTTTCCGGATTTTCCATTGCGGAGGCGATGGAGGCCTCGACCTTGGAGGTCGTATCCACTGTGATCTTAACCGGAACCCGGGTGTTGGCCCAGTCCAGGTGGAGAATCGCGGAGTCGTCGCGGAGGTGCTCCAAGCCGATTGTAAAGGTCTCCAGGAAAGGTTCAATGCGCTTCGGTTCCGCTTGGACGCGGACTACATCGTTTACGGAATCGTAGCCTTGGGCGCCCCAGTGGGAAGTGTCCGCATAGAGGATGAGCGTCCACTCGTCCTCGCCCGGAATCGTGTAGAGCGCGTATTCACCCGCCTCAACCGCTTCGCCACCGAAGGTCACATCGTGCTCAAACGCAATGCGGGTCGCCGCATCCGCCCCCGTGCGCCAGATTTCGCCAAAAGGGACCAAGGCCCCATAAATTTCACGGTCCTTGGCCCCTGGGCGGGAGTAATCGATTGTTACCGTCGTCAGTCCGACGTTCTGGCTAAGGTTTGCCCGTGGGCTGGCCGCCGGGGTTTGGATCTGGGCATGGCCGGCGACAGCGATGCCGAAACCGAGAAGGGCTGAGAGAACGGTTTTGGAGATTTTCATAGTTGTGAGAGTCTTGGCTGAGAGAATTCTTCCGCACTATCTTCGGCGAGGCGTTGCCGTCAAACGACAGCGACGTTTTTTGGCTGGCCGATTTGTCTGCGGGGCCTTTGTCTAAAGGTCACATTACTGGGATCTGCGGTTTTGCGGACGCCAGAGAAAAACTCATAAGCTGGAACCCCTTATTTATGCTGCCTTTTATCTCCTTCCTATTTCTAACAGCTCTGGTCGGGCTGTTGACCTGGTTGTTTACGCGCAAGGAAAACCTTGCTTCCGAAAGCGGCTATTTTCTGGCCGGACGGAGCCTGACTTTTCCAGTCATTGCCGGTTCGCTTCTGCTGACAAATCTGTCGACCGAGCAGATGGTTGGCCTCAATGGGGCGGCTTATGCCGACGGCCTGGCGGTGATGGTCTGGGAGGTGCTCGCGGTGGTGGCCCTGGTGGCGATGGCCTTATTTTTCCTGCCGCGTTTTCTGCGCAGCGGGATTGCGACCATTCCGGAATTGCTGGAGAAGCGCTTTGACCGCGATACTCAGTTGATCGGCAACATTATTTTCCTGCTGGCTTACGCCTGCATTCTACTGCCTATTATCCTTTATACCGGAGCGACCGGGATGATCACGATCCTCAATCTGGATCTGGTGCTGGGGCTTTCCTACAACGCCACCCTGTGGCTGATTGTCTGGGTCGTTGGCATTGTTGGGGCGATTTATGCCCTGACCGGCGGGCTTAAGGCGGTGGCGATATCCGGCACCCTGAATGCAGTCGGATTGCTGATCGCGGGACCCATGATTGTTTATTTTGGCTTGGCTGCGGTGGGCGACGGTGCTGGCGCCTTGGCTGGTTGGCAGGAAGTGCGAGAAAGCAATCCCGAGCGATTCAATTCGATTGGCGGAGCCGATACCTCAGTGCCTTTCAGCACGGTGTTCACTGGTATTCTGCTGCTGAACCTCTTCTACTGGTGCACCAACCAGCAGATCATTCAGCGCACCTTTGGCGCCAGTTCGCTGGCAGAAGGGCAGAAAGGCGTTCTGTTGACTGGCGGGCTCAAGTTGCTCGGCCCTGTGTATCTGGTCATCCCCGGTATCATCGCTTACCACATGTTCAGTGGAGAAAACCTGCAGGCCGATATGGCTTACGGGCGGCTGGTCAGCGAGGTCATGCCGCCAGCCCTGATCGGATTTTTCGCGGCGGTTCTGCTCGGTGCGATTCTCAGCAGTTTTAATTCGGCACTGAATTCCACCTGCACCCTGTTCAGTCTTGGAGTTTACCGGGAGTTGCTGAAACCGGATGCTGGCGACCGGGAGTTGATTCGGATTGGACGTTGGTTTGGCATTGTAATGACGCTGCTGGTAATGGGACTGGCACCCTTGCTGGCTGGAACGGAGAGTATTTTTGCCTACCTGCAAAAGATGAATGGCATTTATTTCATCCCTCTGTTTGCTGTCATTCTGCTCGGATTCCTCCATCCCCACC
>JBJHBN010000128.1:0-6537 GCA_050485505.1 Opitutales bacterium
GGGCACGGTTCGTCAGGCTCTTTGAGCCAGGCAGACGCAAGCGACCACAGACGGGTGCCCGGAAAGGTTGAACGGATAAGGGATCCGGATAATTCATAAGCTCAAAATTCAGTTGCTGTGATCAATACTCAATCATCCAGGCTTCTGCGGAAGGATTTACCAGACTCCAAAACCTCCCGGAGCTTAGCCTCGTCTCCCGCCTCAAGCGCTTCGGCAAAAACATTCAATTCCTTCTTGAAGCCGTCCAATGACTGCAGAATTGCAGACCGGTTTTGGTGTAGGATATCCATCCACATGGGCACACTGCCGGCGGCGATCCGGGTCGTATCGCGCAGCCCGGATCCGGCGAATGCCCGCCAGTGGTCCGGATTCCGCCCCAAATAAGCCGCCAGCACCGAAGCAGCCACGTGCGGCAGGTGGCTCAATTCCGCCACGACCTGATCGTGCTCCACTGGCTCGAGCGCGTGCACATTCATGCCCACCGCCCGCCAAAAGGCCTCGGTTCGCCGCTGCGCAGATTCACTGTTCCCCTCCGCGGGAGTCACCAAACAGCAGCGGCCATTAAACAACTCAGGGTCCGAATGCTCCAGACCACTCTTTTCCGATCCGGCCATCGGATGTGACCCTACAAACTCGACGCCGGCAGGCAGGGTGCCGACCAGCTCCCGGCAAATTTCCGCCTTGGTGCTGCCGACATCGGTGATCAGGCCACCGGTGACCATCGCTGTGGCCGCCTCCCTCGCCAGAGGCGGAATTGCCTCTACCGGCGCACAGATCACCACAAGCTCAGCCTCGCTGGCCGCTGCCTCGACTTCGGCATAGACCGCATCGCACCAAGCCAGGCGCCGACATTGTTCGCGGGTTTCCTCGCGGCGGGCCCAGACGACAATGCGGTCGGCCAATCGCCGCGCTTGCGCGGCGGCGCCGAGTGAGGCTCCGAGCAAGCCCGGAGCGATGATGGTGATTTGCTTGAACACGTTGGTTTACCTGTTTGGATGATCCGACGCTATTCTCACGGGAATCGCCCTCAGGACAATTTATTTCTCCCAAATCCATGGCACTCTTTCACAAATACGGCACACGCTCCTCGGAAATTCGTCGGGCGAAAAAGGAGTTTTTGCTCAAGCTCAAGCTATCCCTGCTGGCCGTAAGCCTGATTCTAGTGTTTTTCCTTCTGGCTCAATTCGGGCCACCGTCCTGCAGCAGAGGTCAATTTGAATTTGCCGATCCCACCAGCGTGCCAGACGGTTCGGCAAGCATCGCCTTGACAAACACCCTGGACGAGCGACAAGCAGAGCTTGAATACCTGCAACCGGAAAGCGGCGAGGCAACCGACCTTCTCAAGGAAATCCTCAATATCCGGCGCGAACTCGACCGCTACCCGGCCAGCCGCGACACAGCAGAAACACAGCGCCTGCAACGCCTGCTCAGCACCTGGCAGAGCCAACCCTTGGCAGACGAACTGGAGCTGCGGGTCGGTGAAGCTCAGCGAGCGGCCACCGGGGAAGACTGGTTCAGCGCCGCCGAAGCCTATGCAGCGGCCATCGGTATCCAGCAGCAACTCCTGCGCGATCACCGCGAATCTCCGCATGCAAGTTTATCGCGCCTCCAGATGCTCCAGCGCGAATACGCTTCCGTTGTGGCTGAAAGCGATGGCGCCTACGCTCCCTCCGAAACCTCAACCGCTTCCCGCCAACAGCGCGCCGAAGAGGCCATTCGAAGCCAAGCCGAACGCCTCCAGCAAGCACTTCGCGTGGGCGACAGGGACGCCATTACCCTGAGCATCGCCGAACTGAGCCGAAGCATCGATTCCTACACTCAACGATTCCCCGAAGAAGGCGCCATTGACCCCGATCTTACAGGGCAAGTGGCCTTTCTGTTTACGATTCGCAGCGAAGTAACCCTGTTGCAGGAACTCGTACAACGTCGCCTACGACCGATACCGGGCGAGGATTCCTGGCAGCTGCTCGAAGTCGAGGTCTGGCAAGACCTCTACGAACGTATGATCGGGAATAACCCCTCCCTCAACCGCAATCCACGCTATCCGGTGGATTCCGTTTCGCATGAAGAGGCGCTACAGTTCTGCCAGCGGATTGCCTGGCTGCTGGGTCGCGAGGTTGACCTCCCATCTCCTCTGGATCTACAGGCGGCGCTGGGCGATCAGGTCTCACTGCAGGTTGTCGACCGTCTGGCGGTACATGCGCTCAGCCATCAGCGCGGGCCCGCTGTCGTCGCGTCCAAAGCGGCCAATGAACATGGATTTTACGATCTCCTCGGCAACATCGCCGAGTGGACCCGCAGCCCAGACGGACGCTCAGCAGAAGTCTGGGGCGGCTCAGCCCGCGATTCTGCCGCCTTGCTGGCAACGGTGCCGAGCGAAACCCGGCGTATCACCGAACGCAACCGCACCACGGGTTTTCGCATCAAAGTTTCCAACAGCACGCACCATGACTGATTCACAGAGACCACCCCCCGAACCCGAACAAAAGCCGGCCACGCCGGAAGAGCTAGCACAGGCCGCCAAACACCGCATCTGGCTGATCGCCATTCTCGCAGTTTTTATCATCGTGCCCCTGGTGCTGGCCAGCTTGCGGCTACTTGGGATTGTCTGAATCCGGCGCAGCCTCAAATATAGTCACTGAACTCATATAAAGTGGCATCCCTGGAGGCCATCTGCCTGCGCAGCCAACCCCGCACACGGCCTCCAGCGCTGGATTCCGCGCCCTCATCGTCGCCAAAATCCTCGATGTCGCCGAGGGATTCCTCCAGCGACTCCGGATCCTCACCGGCCTCGAGCCGACTGATGGCCTCGCGCAAGCTCTCCGGTATCTTTTCCCCAGTTACATCCGCCACTTTGCGCATCCATTTGGCCAGCTGGCGCGGGTCCGGGTTTTCGCTGTCCATGCCTTCCATTTCCCGCTCCATTTCCGCCATCAACTGCTCGGCCCGGGGATCATCAGCATCGACGGCCTCGGCCGGATCCGGGACGCCCTTCAACGGTGCAAAACTCGAAATGACCTTTTGCATCGGCAGTTCATCTCCATCCGGGCAGCGGGGCACCGCATCGCCCATGCCGGGACGGCGGGCAAAAAAACTGTAAATACGATTGTTGGTCGGGCAGTAGTATTCAAAAATTGGCATCGGTATAATCAATTCGTTCGCCCGTTCTTTTTGAAAAATGCAGTGGCAATGGCAAGCCGCTTCCGCTACATCCCTCACCCATGCTGAGTGCCTATGCATCCATCCTGAGCGCGGTTGTTCCAATTTTTCTGCTACTGCTGGTGGGCTGGTCCTTCCGCGAACGAGACTGGTTAAAAGCGCAGGCTGACGACAGCCTACGCGTGCTCATTGTCAATGTCTTCGCTCCCTGCCTCATTTTCAGTTTCATCGCTGGCAACGAAGCCGTCAAAGATCCCGTCAACCTGGGTCTGCCGCCGATTCTCGGCTTCCTCAGCATCGCGGGTGGGTTCGCCCTGGCCTACGCCGCTGGCAAGTGGTTCGGTCTGGAGGTCGGCACCGGCCGCCGCACTTTTGCCTTCACTTCCGGCATCTACAACTATGGTTTCGTGCCCATTCCGCTGCTCATCGCACTGTTTCCCGGCGACACCGGCACCCTGGGGGTGCTGATGGTTTTCAATGTCGGCGTCGAAATCGCCATCTGGAGCATTGGCATTGTCCTAATCTCCGGGAAACTGACCCGGGATTCGTTCAAGCAACTGCTCAACCCACCACTGATGGCAGTGCTGCTTGCCCTGCTAACCAACTTCGTCGGCCTTGATCCACACATTCCGCTTTGGTTCGATCGCCTGCTCGAAATGCTGGGCTACTGCTACATCCCTCTCGGCATCATTCTGGCGGGTGCCATCCTGGCCGACCATACTACCCAGACCGGTCTCCTGCGCCCATTCCGCATCCCAGCTGCGGCTTGCCTGTTTCGCCTGCTGTTGATCCCGATGCTACTGATTCTGCCGGCTCTGGCCTTCGAGCTGTCTGAAGAAATGACGAAGATTCTGATTATTCAGGCAGCCATGCCCGCTGGTATTTTTCCTTTGGTGCTTACCCGCCATTTCGGCGGCGATACCAAGGTTGCGGTTCAAGTCATCCTAACGACCACTCTGGTATCACTAATCACCATTCCTTTGTGGATCGTCTTCGGACTCTGGATAACCGGCTTGGTCTGAACCTGATTCCAGATTGAGGCAGAAACCTTCAGGCAATTGGCGACAAGCATGCATTCTTAAATGTGAAGCCCCAACCCGGGCCTTCATTCGGATAGGCCCAACCGTCCTGCATTCGAATCGGATGGTCGATCAACGGGTCAACCCAGTCAAAACTCTCCGCGCCATGGGCATTCGGAACCGTCATCAACAACGGCACATCGTATTCCTTATAGTAGTGAGGCAATACGGGTAGACTGTGAGCACGCGCAAGGGCTGCGCTTTCAAGCCACTTTTCAACGCTGCCGAGCCTGAGAATATCCGGCTGCCAGAGGTCGATGGCCTCATGCCGGATCCATTCGCGCAGGCTGGTGGTGTCAAACTCACGTTCACCCATGGCGATGGAAACTCCAGCCTCCCGCCTGAGCTGACGGTAGCCATCGTAGTCGGTGTTTTTCAAAGGCTCCTCGAACCACTGAATTCCCAAGTCTCTGACTGCGGCCAACAGGTGCCTGGCACCAGCGAGGTTCATTCCTTGATTGGCGTCGATCATGATTTGCATCTGTGGTCCAAGCGCCTCGCGGACCCGGTGCAGGCGCTCAATATCACGCCCAATCTCCGTCGACCCCACCTTGACTTTCACCGCCTGAAAGCCCCGGCTTTTGTAGGCGAGGACTTCGTCCAGCAACTCTTCAGTCGAATAGGACAACCACCCGCCGCTGCCATAAAGTGGAACCCGCCGGTGCACACTGCCGAGCATCTTCCAAACCGGTTGACCCAGGGTTTTGCCCCAGGCATCCCACATCGCAAGATTGATCGACCCCATTGCCCAACGGTTCAATCCCTGCACACCAAAGTATTCGAACTCGCGCTCACAGTGCTGCAGAAAAGCCCCTGTTTCATGCACCTCCCAACCCTTCGCAAACTCCGCAATGTCACGCAAAACACCCTTGATCCCTTCCGGTGAATAATGAAAGGACAATAGATAACCCTCTCCCACCACCCCGCTGTGCAAGCGGACACGGGTAACAATAAAAGCGATCTCCGAAATCTCGTGCGTGCTGTCCGCAACAACCTTGGATTCCGGCGAAACCGCGCGATAGAACTCCACCGCCGCTATTGAATTTGCAGAAGGCATGATGCCAATGTGCGCTCAAGCCGAGACAACAGCACTACTCAAGCTGTTTTATGGTATGTCATTCGATTTGCCACGGCTTCATTAAAAGTTACTCAAGACAACCCGAACAACCTCGGCAACCACAGGCTGAGGTCGGGCCAGAAGGTTACTATCAGCAAGGCTGCGATCATCGGGATCAGGCAGAAAAGCAGGGGTTTTATCACCCGTTCAATGGTAGTTCCAGCGACGCTGACGCCGACAAATAGGAGCGTTCCGACCGGGGGTGTGCAAATTCCGATGCAGAGGTTCATGACCATGATGATGCCGAAGTGAACGGGATCGATGCCGAGCTCGGTGACAATCGGCAGTAGGATGGGAGTGAAGATCAGCACCGCCGGGGTCATGTCCATAAACATGCCAACGATCAGCAACAGCAGATTGATCAAAAGCAGAATAACGATGGGATTATCGCTTAGGCCAAGGATCGAACTGCTGACGGCTTGAGGGAGTTCGGCAAAGGAAAACACCCAGGACATACTGATCGAGGCCATGATTAGGAACAAAACGACCGAGGTGGTGCGAACTGCGGACAGGATCAACTTTGGCAACTCGGGCAGCTTCAGCTCCCCATAAACGGCAGCCAACACCAGGGTGTAGGCAACGGCGATGCCGGAGGCCTCTGTGGCTGTAAACATGCCGCTGACAATGCCACCAATCACCACAAGTAAAAGGGTCAGACTGGGCAGGGCCGACAAAAACGAACGCAGCAGTTCACGACTCGAGCTGCGGGGGCTGCGGGGATACTTTTTGGCCATCGCATAGATTGTCGCCACAAACATCAGAATCAATCCCATCAGGATACCCGGCAGGTAACCGGCAACAAAAAGGGTCGCGATGGAAGTTCCGCCGCTGGCCAGGGCGTAAACGATCAAAACATTGGAGGGCGGAATAATGAGCCCGGAAGTGGCTGAGGTGATATTCACCGCAGCGGCGAAATCCTTGGAATAACCTTCCTGCTTCATCTTCGGCCCGAGCACCGATCCGATTGCCGAAGCGGCGGCAACAGCCGATCCGGCGATTGAACCAAACAACATGGCCGATACGATGTTGATATGCGCCAGTCCTCCGGGCAGGGAGCCGACCAGATTTTTGGCAAGATCGATCAGGCGACGGGCAATGCCTCCCTGATTCATGATTTGCCCGGCGAGGATGAAAAACGGAATCGCCAGCAGCGTAAAACTATCGAGGCTGGTCAGATACTGC
>JBJHBN010000129.1:0-6503 GCA_050485505.1 Opitutales bacterium
GTACACTGTGCCGTTGACCATGGCATAAACCTGATCGACACGGCCCCATACTACGGCGACACCCGGGCGGAAACTGTCCTTGGCAAGGCCTTGAAAGAAATCCCCAGGGATGCCTACTATCTGGCAACCAAAACAGGTCGCTACGGCATGCATCCGGAGGATTGTGACTACTCCCGGGAGCGAACCCTTGCCAGCGTCGACGAGAGCCTGCGGCGCCTCGGCGTTGAGTATGTGGATTTCATTCAGGTTCACGACATTGAATTCGGCTCCATTGAGCAGATCATCAACGAGACCCTCCCGGCTTTGCGGGAAGTTTGCAAGGCGGGCAAGGCGCGCTTCGTCGGCATCACGGGCTTGCCGGTCCAGATACTCAAACATGTCGTTCAACAGACCGAAGTGGATCAGGTCCAAAGCTATTGCCACTACTGCCTGAACGACACGGCCCTGGAGGATTTTCTGCCTCTGGTAAAACAAAAGGGCCTCGCCCTATTCAACTCTGCGCCCCTGGCGATGCGGCTGCTGGGCGCACTCGATTTACCCGACTGGCATCCAGCACCTTCGGCCCTGCGTGAGAAATGTGCTGAAGCGCACCGGTTTTGCGAAAGCCGCGGCGCTTCTCTTGCTAAAATCGCCCTACAGTTTTCCACCGCCAACCCGAACATCCCCGTAACGATTGTCGGCACCGCCAAGGCCGCGAATGTGCTGCGGAATATACGCGATATCGAAGATCCCATTGACGAGGACCTGCTCCAGGAACTGCGTTCAATTCTCGCCCCAGTACACAATATGACATGGGAATCCGGACTTCCCGAAAATAACCACTACACAGTGAACCTGCACTGATAGCTCGCAACAATCACCTACTCCTATGACAACTCCGAAGTCTTCAAATCCACTGCCATCGATCACCAAAACAACGAATCGGGCACCTTTGTTGCGGCGTGAATTCCTGCTGCCGTTCATTTTGTTGACCATCTGCTTCCCTGCATGGGCAGTCGCCAACAACATGACGGACCCTTTGGTCCGGACCTTTAGCCGGATATTTACGATGTCGACATTTCAGTCGTCGCTGGTACAATTTTCTTTCTATGGAGCCTACTTCTGCCTGGCGATACCCGCCGCGATCCTGATCAAACGCACCACCTATAAAACCGGTGTGCTGGTAGGGCTGGGGCTGTTCATTCTCGGTGCGTTTCTTTTCTTTCCGGCCAGCCGCATGATGGAGTTTAACTTCTTTCTGATGGCGATATTTGTCCTCGCAAGTGGTCTGTCTATCCTGGAAACCAGTTGCAACCCCTACATCCTCGCAATGGGCGACGAGGAAAGTGCCACGCGAAGATTGAACTTCGCCCAGGCATTCAATCCGGTAGGATCCGTCATCGGCACGATGCTGGCAGGATTTTTAATCCTGCCGAAGATCAACCCTCTATCGGACGCGGAGCGAGCAATGCTATCCATGGAGGAGATACGCGAAATTCGCTCCGATGAGTTGGCAGCGGTTATGGGCCCCTACCTGGGCATGGCCGTGGTGCTGATATTTCTCTGGTTGGCGATCGCATTCGTTCGCATGCCGGTGGCGTCGGATGCGGGTCCGTCGATTGATTTCGTTTCCACTACCCGACGCCTGCTTCGAAACCGGCATTATTCATTCGGCGTGGTTGCCCAGTTCTTCTACGTGGCGGCACAGATCTGCGTATGGACTTTCACTATCTACTACGTTGCGGAAATAGTTGAACAAGGTGGCGGCGATGCGCTCATTGGATTTCTGGAACGCACAGGCATCATCGGCTTCGTTCAGGGAATCCGCCTGATTCAGCCTGATCAGGTTCTCACCGGCGAGACCATCGCAGGCATCTTCCACGTCTGCGCATTGCTGGCTTTCCTGCTCTTCCGCTTTATCTGCACTGGTCTGATGTATGTGATCCGACCAAGTGGCATGCTCCTTATCATGGGCCTGCTGGCGATTCTGTTGTCCATCGTCGTCATGCTTTCCCACAACCTCACTGGAGTCCTCGCATTGGTGGGTATTTCCGCCTGTATGTCGCTGATGTTCCCAACCATTTATGGCATTGCCCTGAAGGGGCTTGGGGACGACACGAAACTGGGCGCCGCGGGTCTGATCATGGCCATTCTCGGCGGAGCCCTCTTCCCGATGCTTCAGGGGGCACTGGTCGATGGCGTTGGCTCGGCCTGGTCTTACGTCGTTCCGCTCATCTGCTTTGTGGTGGTGTCTGCCTACGCCCTGTTTGATCTCAACGGTAAAAGAACCAGCCACAGTTGAAAGCGATCCAATTCACAGAGCCCGAAGGCATTCGGATGATCGACATCGAGACCCCAGACTACCCGGGTCCGGGTGAAGCACTGGTGCGGACCCATCGCATGGGTATTTGCGGGACCGATACATCAGCGTTTCTGGGAAAAATGCCGTTTTTCTCCTATCCGCGCATTCCGGGTCATGAACTCGGTCTCGAAGTATTGGCGGTGGGACCGGATGTCCAAAACGTCAAAGCTGGAGATCGCTGTGCGCTGGAACCTTACGTGAACGATCCCTCCTCGCTCACAAGCCAGCGCGGCGCCAGCAACTGTTGTCCGGGCTTGCAGGTATTGGGAGTGCACACTGATGGTGGCCTGCGCGAACAATGGCTGTGCCCGGCCCGCAAGCTGCACCCGGGGAACGCCCTGTCATTCGATCAATTGGCTCTGGTTGAGCCACTGGCGATCGGCTACCACGCCGTGCAGCGGACAAATCCGCAAAAAGGCGAATCCGTCTTGGTCATCGGAGCCGGACCGATCGGGCTGGCTTGTCTGGAATTCCTCAGGTTGCGGGAAACCGATGCCATTGCTATGGATCTCAATCGCCAGCGCCTGAGCTACTGCAAGGAGCGACTGGGGTTGGCGCACACCATTTACGCAGGAGACAGGGAGTCATCTCTGGAAACGCTGCACACATTGACCAACGGCCAACTGGCGGATGTGGTGATCGATGCGACGGGATCGGCCCAGTCGATGTCGACCTGCTTTGAGTTTGCAGCCTTTGCGGGCAGGGCCGTTTATGTCGGCGTAACGGCTGGCGAATTGAAATTCCCCCATGCGCCGGTTTTCCATCGCCGTGAATTGACCTTGATGGCATCGCGCAATGCGCTCCCTGATGATTTCAAGGACATTATCGAAATTATCCAGACGGGACAGATCCGCATCGAAAACTGGATCAGCCATCGCCTCCCGTTCGACGAAGTCCCCCAACGTTTCAAGGAGTTTTGCAGGCCCGATTCGAATTCCGTCAAGGCCGTGATCGAACTCAGCTAAGGCCAGTATGTCGTCTACCCACCGCCAGATCATTGATTCCCACCACCACCTGTGGAACTATCGCAGCGAGGATTTCGGCTGGATTGACCCACAATCGCGTCTTGCCCAAGATTTCTTACTGCCCGATCTGGCCACAGAAACCAAGCAGACAGGCATTACCGGCACGGTCGTGGTCCAGGCGAGACAAACGCTGGAGGAATCCGACTGGCTGCTCAGTCTGGCGGAATCTTCCGACTTGATCCGGGGCGTAGTCGGCTGGTTTCCCCTGGCCAGGGCAAACGTCGAAGAAGAGCTGACTCGGCGCTCACAATATTCAAAGCTCAAGGGGGTCCGGCACGTGTTGCAGGATGAACCCTTGCAAATGTTCAGCTCTGCGGATTTCCACCGAGGCCTGAGGCTGCTGCCGCAATTCAACCTGAGCTACGATCTGTTGCTCTTTGCCCATCAACTGGACGCGGGTATTCGTTTGGTCGACCTTCAACCGGACTTACCGATCATCGTCGACCACATCGCCAAGCCAGCCATCACTCAGGGGCGAATATGCCCGGACTGGCTCAAAGGCATGCGCGAACTTGCGCGACGGAACAATGTTGTGGGCATCAAACTTTCCGGTATGGTCACTGAGGTGCAGGATGAAAAACTCGATTCCGCCACTCTGCACGCCTACATGGAAACCGTCACCGAACTTTTCCAGACTGAGCGCGTCATGTTCGGCTCCGACTGGCCCGTTTGCCTGCTGCGGCTGGACTCGCTCAGCGAGTGGGTCGACTGCGTCAATGACTTCACCCAAAAGCTCTCCAGCGATGAGCAGAAAGCCATTTTCCACGACACGGCATGCAAAGTCTACCAGTTGTCCCAATGAGGTTTTAAAGACCCCAACCCAACACACTCATGAATACCCGAACTCTTCTCGCCATTGGCGCAATCCTGCTTATCGGATGCATCGTCGTCATCACATTCAGCATACAGAACACCTCCGCACGACATGCCAGTGCCGATATCCTTGCCTGGGCAGAAATCGAGAACCCCAGCGCCTTCAGCCGTTCTCAGGAAGCAATTGAATTTGCGCTCTACGACCTCGGCCTCGAAGCCGACGACGTCCGTGTCGCGAAGCTGGCCGCCATTGAGGATGGCAGCGTTCTGCCCAGCCAGCTTGTCGACATCAGCGGAGACGGCGAAGTCGATACCCTGTTGCTGGCGATTGACTTTGCTCCGGGACAGATCCGCAACATTGAGATCCGGATCGACGCGGAGGCCGCCGCCCAACGCGCCGAGCTGCCTCAACAAGCCCAGGCCGAGATCGCCCACAAGGTTGGCGGTGAATGGCAGGATCAGAAATACCTCGGCGGTGAATGGCAAAACGTCGACCATCTGATTCCACCTCCCCAATACACCGACCACTCCGAATGGATTCGCTACGAAGGTCCGGGGATTGAATCGGACAAGGTGGGCTATCGCATCTATTTCGACTGGCGCAACGGCTTTGATATCTTTGGCAAAAAGACCCCGGACATGATTCTCCAGGACGCCGGCCTCGATGGCTACCAGTCCTACCACGAAATGCAGGACTGGGGTATGGACATTCTCATGGTCGGCCCCTCCCTGGGTATTGGCGGTTATGGCTTCTGGAATGGAGCGGCCGTTGAGCGGGTCTCCGAGGTCGAACAGCGGGAAGTAACCATCGTCGAAAACGGTCCCCTCCATGCGGCCTTTACGATCGACTACCATGGCTGGTCCATCGACGACCAGCGAGTGGACCTCAAGGCCCATCTTGCTATGAGGGCTGGCAGCCGACTGGTCCACACCCGCCTTAGGCTGTCGGAACCCTTGCCCAACATGGCCATTGGAGTCGTGAAGCATCCCAACACCGAGCTGATTGAGGGAAATCAGGAAACCAGCGGCTACGCCTGGACCTACTCGGCCAGCTGGGGAAAACAGAGCCTGAGCGATGAGGACAGCTATCTGGGCATGGCGGTTTTCTACCGACGTGGTCATCGCAATGCTCAGGTCGAAGACGATTACAACTATGCAACGGTCATGCGCACAACAAGCGAAACCCCCGGTATCGGCGAAGTCGAATATTACTTCCTCGCGGCCTGGGACGGTGAACACGGCACTGAGATCAATTCCCGCGAGGCCTTTATTGAATACCTCGATAAAACTGCCGAGCGCCTCACCCTTACGCCCCGGATCCGCCTGCAAACACAGAAGAGCCATCAAGCCCATTCGGGCGAGCTCACTCCCGAATGGGCATTGCAATGGAGCAAGGCTCTGGCCGACGGCGAACTGGAGCGCAAAACTCTACTCTACCAAGCCGACGGATGGGACACCAATCGCCGTCGTGTGCCTAAATTTGAATACGATATTATTGGCCTGCAACCGATGGCCTACGATGAGCTGAACAAGGTAGCTCCCGACGAGGCCTATGCGGAGGTCCCGCACTTGAACACAGGCACCTTTATTACTGAAGACGGAAATATCCGCAACTACTCCCTGGAGGAGTTCAACATCGACTTCATCAAACCCGGCATGGTCGTCCTGCGCTTGTATCAGCAAACCGGGGAGGAAAAATACCGCAAAGCCGCCGAACTTCTGCGCGAACAATTGCGCCTGCATCCACGCACCAGTGAAGGCGGATTCTGGCACAAGCAAACCTATCCCCATCAAATCTGGCTCGACGGCGTCTACATGGGAATGCCATTCATGGCGAAATACGCGATCCTATTCGAAGAGGGTGAGACACGTGAAGCCACTCTTCAGGAAGTCGTCAAAGAGTTCGAACTCGTCTACAAGCATTTGCGCGATCCACAAAGCGGCCTCTATTACCACGCCTGGGATGAATCTCGCGAGATGTTCTGGGCAGACCCTGACACCGGACTGTCCCCACACTTCTGGGGCCGTGGACTCGGCTGGTATGCCATGGCCCTGGTTGATGTTCTGGACTTTCTGCCCGAGGAACGCGAAGACCTGCGCGCTCCCCTGCTGAACGCCATTACGGAGCTAGCCGCTGCGCTCGTGGAGGTTCAGGATCCGCAAACCGGCACCTGGTATCAGGTCCTCGACCAGCCGAATCGAACCGGCAACTATCGCGAAGCATCTGCATCCGCCATGTTTTCCTATTTCTTCTCGAAAGCAGTGCGCAAAGGCTACCTCGACGCTTCCTATCGCGAAGTCGCCCTACGGGCCTACCAGGGCCT
>JBJHBN010000130.1:0-6495 GCA_050485505.1 Opitutales bacterium
GGCGATGGGCCCGCTGACCTATGGCCGGGTGTCGGCGGAGATGCGGGCGGAGAGCTCGATCCCGCGTGGCGGGCGGCTGGACGTGAGGGGCTGAGGCGATGGACCCGATCTCGATTGGCGCGCGCAGGGCCAAGACGCCGAAGGCGATCAGCCAGCCGGATAGCCGTGGCGCACGCGGGTGGCGCGAAGGGCGGAAAGGGCCTGGTCCTGGGCGCCGGCGCGGCAGGCATTGTTGGCGACCGCGAGATCGGCCATGGCCGCATCGTGCACGCGCCGGGCCACCATCCCCGCTTCGAGATCGCGGGCGTACTCGCGGCTGTCGACGCCTTCCTGCAGGGCGATGTCGCTTCGATGACTCCCATCGCCAGCCATCCCTCTCTCATCTTCAGCCGCAAGCATCACATTCAGGGATACGAAGTCGGAGCCCGCCGCACCGCCAAGTTCTCGACCCTTTTGAATCAGTTTCAGGACATTGCTGAATCGCACGCCGCCCAGCTAGGCGTTTCCCTCGATGCCCTTCAGGAAAAAGGCCTGCTCTGGGTGCTCTCACGTTACCATATCCGCATGCACAGTCTGCCCTCCGTCGGCGACACCATTTCGATCCAAAGTTGGCCGAGCGCTTGGGAACGCCTCTTTGCCATTCGCGATTTCCGCGTCTGTGCCCCATCGGGGGAAGAAATTGGCGTCGCCAGCTCCGCCTGGCTCGTGGTTCAGGCCAACAGCTTTCGCCCTGTCCGCGGCAGGGATCTCCTGCCCCAGTTCCGCCTCCACCCCGAACGCGCCCTGGCTGCCGAGTGGAAGAAGATCGAAATCCCCGAAACCCTCGACCACCAGCGCGAGTTTCAAGTCCTTCACCACGACCTCGACGTCAACGGCCACGTTAACAACGCCGTCTACGCCGTCTGGGCCCTCGAGTCCGCCCCCGACTCTTGCTGGCAAAACCACCGCCCCATGGAAATGGAAATCCAGTTCCTCTCCATGGCCTTCGCCGGCGAAACCGTCCGTGCCGAAACCGCCGTCCAACAATCCGGCAGCACTTATACCCTCCACCACCGTCTCCTCAAACAATCCGATAAAACCGAGCTTATCCGTGCCCGAAGTGTGTGGCGATCCCTCTGGGGAGATTCGTAATTCGTAATGAAGTGCGTTGGTTTTGGATTCCGCCCTCGGGGGCGAGCGCGGCTACGGAGTCGCGTTGGAGCCCGGCCTTCAGGCCGAACAGCTGGGCATGAGCCGTTGGTTTTGGATTCCGCCCTCGGGGGCGAGCGCGGCTACGGAGTCACGTTGGAGCCCGGCCTTCAGGCCGAACCGCCGGGCATGAGTAGTTGGGCTGGGATGACGTATGATCCAGAATTGACCATTTGCGATATACCCGACAACAATAGTTCCGTCTGATCCTTTATGTCCGCCCGTCGTCAATTCCTCCGCCGTCTCCTTTTGGGGAGCAGCGGGCTACTCCTGGCCCAACCCTTTCTGCTGAAAGGGCAGTCGGACAGTGTGCACATTGTGCAGGCGGGGGATACATTGTCGCACATTGCGGTGCGCTATGGGATGTCGGTGTCTGAGCTGCGACGGCTGAACGGCTTGCAGACCGACCGCATCAACGTTGGGCAGACTCTGGTGGTT
Source organism: Opitutales bacterium (assembly GCA_050485505.1). Taxonomy (GTDB): domain Bacteria; phylum Verrucomicrobiota; class Verrucomicrobiia; order Opitutales; family Oceanipulchritudinaceae; genus JAFIGG01. The sequence goes on from JBJHBN010000130.1 coordinate 1,627, forward strand.
CGTAACACTGGCACTGCCACCATCACCTACACAGTGCGCCGCGGCGATACCCTGGGGGCCATCGCCGCACGTTTTGGCGTGAGTGTCGCCGACATCCAGCGCGCCAACGGCCTGCGCGGCAGCCGCATTCTGGTCGGCCAGACCCTCAACATCCCCAATCAGCCGCAGGGCGTCGACACCGGGACCAGCTACATTCAGAATGTAATCGAAGTCACCAACCGCCTGCGGATCCCACGCGGTCGCTGGCAGTACATCGTCGGCCACCACAGCGCCACCGAAAATGGCAATGCCGCCTCCTACGACCGTTACCACCGCGAAGAGCGCCGCATGGAAAACGGCCTGGCCTACCACTTTGTCATCGGCAACGGTCGCGCCTCCGGCCGCGGTGAGGTGGAGATCGGCAACCGCTGGATCCGCCAGCTGCAAGGCGGCCACGTCCGCAACCACGAAGTCAACATGAGCGGCATCGGCATTTGCCTCGTTGGTAATTTCGAAAACCGCGCACCCTTTCCCGAACAGACAGAGGCCTTTATTCAACTCGTCAGTTACCTGCGCAACACCGTCCTTCGCGGCCAAGCCATAACCTTTGCCGTCCACCGCGAAATCGACGGCCGCCGTACTGTCTGCCCCGGCCGCCATTTTCCGATCACCCGCATGCACCGGCTGTTTCCATCGTGATTGCTCAATGAGTCCGTCGCCGTAGCTGCAATGGTCCCCACTGCAGAATCCAAACCAACGCTATCCATCAGCCATCAGCAACCAGTTATCAATGTCTCGTTGGAGCCCAGCCTTCAGGCTGCTCAGCCGGGCCTTGGTCTTTCCGCCGATGCACGGCGGTTCAAGCTTGTGCTCCAACGGCTACCAATAAGTAATTGGCGTTTCTGGCGCCCCTAACCATGCAAGAAATCAAAGACAGCAAACAAGCAACCGTCCGTATCGGCTTCGATGGGCGGGTCTACAAGCGCTATCACGGAACGATGGCGCGGGAACGTTTTGACAACGAGGTACGGGTTCTGCGCTACCTCGATGAACAGGGGTGCCGCTTTGTGCCTCGGCTACTGGCGGTGAATGAAGGCGAGCCCTCTATTGTAACCACCAACTGTGGCCAGATTGTCGAGAAAATCAGCGAGGCAAAGCAGAACCAGTTGTTCCAGGCCTTGGAACAATACGGGGTGCGGCATGAGGACCGCTTTGCCCGCAACATCACTTACGACGCGCGCGAGGGACGCTTTTGCCTGATCGATTTTGAGTTTGCGACCATCCTGGCGACTGATGAAGGCTTGACCTTGGAGGAAGTTGAAGCGGAAAGAAAAAGGCAACCGCATCCTGAAATCGACAAACTATGAATTCATCCGATAGCCGAAGCCTGCACGAAGGATCCAGCGACGTCCGCCTGCGCTGGTCCGGACGCACCCACCCGGGGCGTTTTCGCCGCAACAATGAGGACGCATTCCTCACTATCAGTTTCGACCGCAAGGAAATTCGCTACCTTGGCAAAGACGGCGAAGGCCCGCTCGACGACGGCGACTACATCTTTGCCGTCAGCGATGGCATGGGCGGCTGCGCAGGCGGCGAATACGCCAGTAAAATCGCAGTGCAAAAGATAGCCGACCTTCTGCCCAAAAGCTTCTGGCTGAGCGCCACCGGTTTCGAAGGCGGAGAGCAGGACCTCCTCGGCGAGGTCATTGAAGGCATCCACAAGGAAATTCAACGGCTCTCTCAGCTCTATGAAGAATGCCGTGGCATGGGTGCCACCCTCAGCCTGATCTGGGTCACCCCCAAGCGCATTCATTTCGCCCACGTCGGCGACAGCCGTATTTACCACCTGCCGCAGGACGATTCCATGATGCAGATAACCTATGACCACACCAGCCCGGGGCGCCTGTTCCGCGAGGGCAAGATCAATGAGCGCGAATCGAAAATCCACCCCGCCCGCAACCAGCTCGAACAGGTCCTCGGTAGCCGCAAACAGAGCCTTGAACCGCAGCTCGGTTCGCTGATCTACGAACCCGGCGACCGGTTGGTACTGGTTACCGACGGCATCGTCGACGGCGTTTATAACCGCAACCTCGAGAACATGATTCGCAACCCGCTGCCCAAGCAGAAAGACGTCGCGCCCTCGCAACGTCTCATCGACGAAGCCATGTTTGCCTCCGGTAAGGACAACCTCACGGCACTCGTTGTCGAGATTGCAGGGGAGAAGGCTTGACAGCCCTCGCTGAAAGCTTTGTGTTGATCGTTTTTTCACAAAGGATTTTTCAATGAAACCAACTTACAATCCATCCAAGATTCGTCGCATCCGCAAATTCGGGTTCCGCGCCCGCATGTCCACTCGTGCAGGTCGTCAGAACATCAACGCGCGACGGGCACGTGGTCGTAAGCGCCTTTCTGCCAGCAAGTAAGGTGAACTGAGGCCTTTTATGGGCTTGCCCCGCAACAAGGTCATTCGCCGAACTTCAGAATTTCAGCATGCCCGTACTTTTGGCTCCCGCCAGGAGTGCGGGTTTTTTTTATGGAACCTGGTTCGACAACCCGAGGCGACTTCCGGCGAACGCAAATTGGGCGTCATCGCCACCCGTCGCTTTGGCAACGCGGTGGAACGCAACCGTGCCCGTCGGCACCTGAAGAGTCTCTTCCGCGAGCACCAGCAGCTGCTTCCAGAGGGCTGCCACCTCGTGCTAGTCGCGCGTCGGCGGATGAAACAGGCCGCCTGGAGCGAACTGGTGGAAACTTTTCAGAAAATGGCCAACAGGGAAAAAGAGGGGAGGGTCCGGTGATCCGCCGTGTCGCCGTACTCCTGTTGCAGGGCCTGCGCTGGCTGGCTATCGCCGTGCTGCTGGTTCTCGCCCGTATCTATCAGCTGGTTATCTCCCCGATCATGCATATGGTCGCCCCCGGCTCCGGCTGCCGCTTTTATCCCAGCTGCTCGCAGTATGCCCGCGAGGCCGTGGTGACTCACGGACCCATCAAAGGCTGCTGGCTTGCCGCAAAACGCATCGCCCGTTGTCACCCTTTTGGTGGATCGGGTGTTGACCTCGTGCCTCCGGTCGCCGATTCAAATTGTACTTGCGCCTCCCACAAAGCCCGGAAGGGTGTGGAGGCTCCCGCCAACTTTCATTCTTAAATGGACAAAAAAAGCATCTTCATCGGTATTCTGCTCATCGTTCTCGGCTTCGGCTGGATGATGCAGAACAGCATCAAAGAGCAACAGGCCCGCCAGGCCGAGCTCGAACGCCAACTCGCTGAAAGCGAACGGGCCCTGGCCGACCAGGCCTTGCGCGATGCCGATCCCCGCGATCCAACCGAATCCTGGGTAGGGGACGATGAAACCGCAGCGCCGGAGCGGACCGCTCGCACGCCCGATCGCGAAAGCGAAACGCAGGAAGACCGCACCGTCGTCGACCGCCCCGAAGTGCAGCGCGTCACCATCGGCAATGATTACCTGCGCGTCCACCTCTCGACTCGTAGCGGCTCGATCGAAGGGGTTGAACTACTCGAATACGCGGAAACCAACCCGCGCACCACGGACGACCCGGATCCAGTACGCCTGAACGAGCATGCGGACATCCCGGCCCTGTCCCTCAGCCGCACCCGTGGCTCCCAATACGAGCCGTTGGTCCGCTATTACCGCATCGCCGATCAGGGCGACAGCCACGTTGTCCTGGTTGCCGAGATGGCCAATGGCGTCGAAGTCCGCCGCACCTACGAGCTGTCCGCCGAGCGCGGCAGCGGCCCGGCTCCTTACACGATTCGCCACCGCACAGAGCTGCGCAATCACGGCGACAGCTCCTATTCACCGGAACGGCTGTTCTTCAATGTCGGTGTGGCCGCACCGAGTGAGGCCGATCACATGGGCTTCAACCTCAACGCCAGTCTCTTCGACAATGGCAAATACCGGACCATTCGCGCCAGCCAGTTCCGTTCAGGAGGCTTCCCTTTTGGCCGGGATGCCAAGGAATTTGTTGAGCGCCGCGGCATTGTGCAATGGGGTGCCGTCAGCAACCAGTTTTTCACCATGATCATTACGCCGGATCGCCCGGCCAATGCTCTGATCGCCAGCGGTGTGCAATTTCCCCAGGATCCGCAGAACGGCCGTACACCTGTGGGTGTTACGGCCTCCATGGAATTTACCACTTCGAGCATCGCGCCCGATGGCATCGAGCAGTTCAGCTTCGACTTCTACGCTGGCCCCAAGGATTTCAGCCGCCTGTCGCGCATGGGCAACAGCCAGGAAGACGTCATGCAGCTGGGCTGGTTCCTCGGCCTCTTTCTCAGCCTCATCGCCTTTGTCGGCAAGAGCCTGCTGAGCTTGATGGGCTGGATCCAAGGCATGGTCCTCAACTGGGGTGTGGCGATCATTCTGACCACGATCTTCATCCGTTTGCTTCTCTGGCCGCTCACCGCCAAGGCGGCTCGGGCCTCCAAGCGCATGCAAAAGCTGTCCAAACCGATGCAGGAGATGCGCGAGAAGTACAAGGACAATCCGCAGAAACTGAACGAAGAAATGATGAAGATGTGGAAGAAGCACAAAATCAACCCGCTGTCGGGTTGCTGGCCAGTGCTGCTGCAGTTCCCGATCTTCATCGCCTTCTTCAATTTGCTGCGCAACTCCTCGGACCTGCGCTTCGCTCCCTTCCTCTGGATCCAGGACCTTTCGATGCCGGATGCCTCTATCACCTTCGGCGACACCTATCTGCCGCTGATCGGCAATACGCTCAACATCCTGCCTTTCTTCTGGCTCATCAGCATGCACTTCCAGATGAAGATGATGCCGCAGCCTTCAGTCGACAACGCCCAGGTGAAGATCATTCGCTGGATGCCTTTCATCTTCTTCCATTTCACCTACTTCTTCTCCAGTGGCCTCGTGAT
>JBJHBN010000131.1:0-6438 GCA_050485505.1 Opitutales bacterium
CATATTGGTCACGTCAAGTCGATTTGCCTGAACCACGGGTTGGCACGGGACTACAACGGTCGCTTCCACCTGCGCTTTGACGACACCAACCCCGCCAAGGAAAGCACCGAATACGTGGAAAGTATCCAGGCAGACCTGCGCTGGCTGGGAGCCGACTGGGGCGAGAACCTTTTTTTTGCCTCCGACTACTTTGAGCAATTATTTGAATGGGCTCAGCACCTGATCCGTCAGGGCAATGCCTTTGTCTGCGACCTCAATCCGGAGCAGATGCGGGAATACCGCGGCACCCTGACCGAGCCTGGGCGACCGAGCCCTTACCGGGAGCGTAGCGTCGAGGAGAATCTCGATCTGTTCCAGCGCATGCGGGCGGGTGAATTCGCAACCGGCGCCAAGGTGCTGCGAGCAAAGATCGACATGGCCCACCCCAACCTGAACATGCGCGACCCGATTCTCTACCGGATCACCCATGCCCATCACCACCGAACCGGCGACCAATGGTGCATCTACCCGACCTACGACTTTACCCATGGGCAGAGCGACGCCATCGAGGGCATCACGCACAGCATCTGCACTCTGGAATTCGAAGACCACCGGCCCCTCTACAACTGGTTCCTGGAACACCTGCCAACCCCTTCCAAGCCACGCCAGATCGAATTTGCCCGCCTTAATATGACCCACACCCTGACCTCCAAGCGCAAATTGCTGCAGCTTGTGGAAGAAGGACATGTCAGCGGCTGGGATGACCCGCGCATGCCGACGATCAGCGGCATCCGCCGGCGCGGATACACGCCCGAGTCGATTCACGAGTTCTGCGATCGGGTGGGCGTAGCGCGCCGCAACAATACGATCGACTTGGCACTGCTCGAATTCTGTCTGCGTCAGGATCTCGAAGAGCGTTCACTGCGGCGCATGGTGGTCCTGGATCCACTCAAGGTGGTCATCACCAATCTACCCGAGGACGCGGAAGAATGGTATGAAGGTCCCAATCATCCGGCCAACGAGGCGATGGGCAGCCGCAAAGTCGCGTTGACCCGGGAAATCTACATCGACCGCGACGATTTCATGGAAGACCCGCCACGCAAGTTCTTCCGCCTCGGTCCGGGGCGTGAAGTTCGCCTGCGCTACGCCTGCTACATCACCTGTACTGAAGTCATCAAGGACGAAACAGGTAAGATCACCGAACTGCGCGCTGAAATGGATCCAGCATCCCGCGGAGGCTCGACTCCGGACGGCCGTAAAGTCAAAGGCACTATTCACTGGGTCAGTGCCCGGACCAATGTTTCAGTGGAAGCGCGGCTGTATGAAAACCTCTTTCTCAAAGAGGATCCCGAAGAGGTCGAAGGCGACGGCAGCTACCTCGAAAACCTCAACCCCGACTCCCTGCAAGTGGCTTCGGCCTTCGGCGAACCGTCACTGCGAGAGACCGATTTCAGTCTACCCGTGCAGTTTGAGCGCAAAGGTTATTTCGCCCTTGATCCAGACTCAGACTCCGAGCGACTGGTATTCAACCGCTCGGTTAGCCTGAAAGACAGCTGGAGCAAAAAAGCCGGCAAATAAGCGGATCTCGCTTAAAGCTCCTCGACGCCGACGTCGTACTGCTTGCCATTCACATGTAGCCGGAGCTGACGTCCGGAACCCGCTGCGGCAGTCGCGACAGGAGCTCTTTCCGCGGCTGGAGCTGAGGCTGCTGGGGCGGCTTCAGGAGCCGATTTTTTTGGTTCCTTTTTGGCCTGATAGTACTTCGTCAACTCCTGCGGGAACATCGCATAGATTACACAGTGTTCGTCATCCGAAGGCATTCCCGCCTCGGCCAATTCCTTGCGAAGCGTCTCCATGCGCGGCTTAATCATATCCGCTGGGCGGCAGGTGATGGGCTCCTTGCCTGTCTTCTGCGCGGCAATCTTGCGCACTTCCGGGTCCACAGGAGCCGGAGTTTGGCCATAATAACCCAGGGCGATGTCCATCGCAGGCGGACTGAAATTCTTCCAGCGCCCAAATTTCACGTTCAGCATCGCCTGTACGCCCACAATCTGAGAAGTCGGCGTCACCAGCGGAATCCAGCCAAGTGCCTCGCGCACGACCGGGATTTCGGCAAAGACCTCTTCAAAGCGGTCTTCCATCTTCTGCTCCTTCAGCTGATTGCGGAAATTGGACAACATGCCCCCCGGAACCTGATAAACCAGGGCGTCGGTATCGACCACTTCGTTGCGGTGCGAAGTGAAATCCTTAAGTTCGGCATAAACCTTCTGGAAGTGTTCGCGCAGGGTCTGCAAATCCTTGATCGAATACTTCGGGCAGCGCGGGTGCCCCTCAAGAATGCTCAGCATGCGTACCGTATCCGGCTGACCGGTGCCGTTGGCAAATGGAATGATGGAAGTGTCAACTGCATCCACGCCCGCCTCGATGCCCGCATAGTATGTGGTCGCACCCAGACCGGCCGTCTCGTGAGTGTGCAGAATCAACGGAATTTTCACCCGCTCTTTCAGGCCCTTGATGATATCATAGGCCACTTGAGGAGGAATCAGCCCGGCCATGTCCTTGATGCAGATGGAATCGCAGCCCATCGCCTCAATTTCCTCACCCTGTTCGATGAACTTCTCGATCGTGTGCACCGGACTTGAAGTGTAGCAAATCACACCCTGCGCATGCTTTCCAGCCTTCTTGACTGCCTTAACAGCGGTCTCAATATTGCGCATATCGTTCAGGGCATCGAAAATCCGAAAGATATCCATGCCGTGTTTGGCCGACATCAGCACGAAGGCTTCAACCACATCGTCCGGAAAATTCGCATACTGAACGATGTTCTGCCCTCGCAACAACATCATGTGCGGCGTTTTCGGTGTACCTTTTTTGATCGCATCCAGGCGGTCAAAGGGAAACTCCCCGAGAAAACGCAGGCCGGCATCAATGGTTGCCCCACCCCAGGTTTCCAGCGCACCGAAACCCATATTATCAAGGGTTTCAAGAATCGGAAGCATCTGTGAAGTTTGCATCCGGGTAGCCGCCAGGGATTGGTGGCCGTCGCGCAGCACGGTATTGTTGAAGATCAATTTTTCGCTCATTTCCCCGAAGGTCATAACGCTCGAAAAACAAAAAGCAATAAAAGGCGACCCGCCGCCTCAGGCGATTTACAATATTTTACAAAATTAATTATTGCTTTACCGTAAATGCCCTGCAAGTCTCCCCGTCGTTGTAATACTGCCTGTCCTTTACAACGTCCTATCCTGGCAGCCTTTCCCTAACCGGAAAGGCTGCTTCTTTTTTTTTCAGCCATTGAAAAAACTAGTGATTCGACCATCAGGCCGCGTCTGGAAATGAAATATTTGAAATGCACGTTGCCGATTAAAACGCGTGCTCCAACAGTTTGATCTGGAGGGTGTTGGAGCACGGCCTGAAAGCCGAACACAGGGCCTTGGTATGTAGCGGATGAGCGAAAGCCCTTCGCTAACCTGCGAAGATCTCTGCATTAGTTTTCATCGCCCAACTCCGGAATTGCACCGAAGCGAGCCTGAATCGTTAAAATTATTGCATTCATGCGGTTTGAGGGGCAATGCTTTAGGTTTTTCTGCAAAGTATGAAGCATTTGAAATTCAGTGTGTTACCGGGCGATGGAATCGGCCCGGAAGTGATGGAAGTGGCTTTGGATGTTCTGTCATTCGCTACTAAAGATGCCGGCTATACGCTGGACTATTCCAGCCATGACGTCGGCGGGATTGCGATCGACCGGCATGGCAAGGCGCTCCCTGAAGCGACAGTCAAGGCATGCGAGGAGGCCGACGCCATTCTCTTTGGCTCCGTAGGTGGGCCCAAATGGGAAAACCTACCGCCAGCAGAACAACCCGAACGCGCGGCCCTGTTGCCGCTGCGCAAGCATTTCTCTCTGTTTGCCAATATCCGTCCGGGCTTGCTTTATCCCGAGCTGGTGGCCGCTTCGCCATTGAAGACCGAGCGCATTCCGGACGGCATTGACGTGGTCTGTATCCGCGAACTGACAGGTGGAATCTACTTCGGTCAGCCCAAGGAAACACGGGAGCTGGAAGACGGCGACGTTGAAGCGCTGGACACCATGATCTATAAACGCAGTGAAATTGAGCGCATTGCTGAAATCGCTGCCGTTGCGGCAAAGTCCCGCGGAAATCGCGTTTGCTCGGTCGACAAAGCCAACGTCCTGACCACCTCTGTGCTCTGGCGGAAAACAGTTACTGAGTATTTCAAGAAGAATTACCCCGAGATCGAGCTCAGCCACATGTATGTCGACAATGCGGCCATGCAGTTGGCCCGGGATCCGAACCAGTTCGATGTCATTCTGACCGAAAACATGTTTGGCGATATCCTTAGCGACGAAATGGGCATCATCTGCGGCAGTCTCGGCATGCTCTGTTCCGCCAGCCTCGGACTCGGCAAGAACCGTCAAGACCTGCCCTTCGGTCTCTATGAACCCGCTGGCGGCACCGCCCCTGACATTGCTGGTCAAGGTATCGCCAACCCCTGCGCACAGATTTTGAGCGGCGCACTGATGTTGCGCTACAGCTTTGGCCTCAACGACCTTGCCACACACATCGAAACCGCGGTCCGCAAAACAGTGGAACAGGGCGTGCGCACTGGCGACATCGCCTTCGGCAATCCCTCGGTCAACACCCGTGAGATGGCTGATGCCATTCTGAAAAACCTGAAATAATCGGTCTTTTCCTTCCGCATCCATGACTTCCGACCAAATCCGCCAATCGTTCTTCGATTTCTTCAAAGAGCGCGAACACACCATTCTGCCTTCGGCATCGCTGATGCCAACGGCGCCGAATCTGCTGTTCACCAACGCCGGGATGAACCCATTCGTTCCCTATTTCCTTGGCGATCGGAAAGCTCCGTGGAAACGCGCTGCCGATACCCAGAAATGCATTCGGGCCGGCGGAAAGCACAACGACCTCGACGACGTCGGTCTGGACACCTACCACCAGACCTTCTTCGAAATGCTGGGCAACTGGTCCTTCGGCGACTACTTTAAGGAAGAAGCCATCGTATGGGGCTGGGACCTGCTGACCAAGGTTTGGAAGTTCCCCAAGGAGCGCCTCTATGTCACCGTCTACAAACCCGGCGAAGGCGACCCGGCGGATTTTGATGCGGAAGCCTACGCTATCTGGGAACGCATCCTCAAGGCCGATGGGCTTGATCCCAAGGAGCGCATCCTCTTTGGCGGCAAAAAGGACAACTTCTGGATGATGGGCGAGACCGGCCCCTGCGGCCCCTGCTCGGAGATCCACATAGATCTGACCGAAAAGGGCGACACCGGCGGCAAACTGGTGAATGCCGACGACCCCTTCTGCATTGAAATCTGGAACCTGGTTTTCATCCAGTTCAATGCTGAGGAAGACGGTGGCTTCCGGCCGCTGAAGAACCGTCACGTCGACACCGGAATGGGCCTCGAACGCGTTGCCGGCATTCTTGCCACCACAGACAACTTCAGCGACTTCAGTCGCCCGCCGAGCAACTACAATTCCGACCTCTTCACACCGATCTTCGAAAAGATCACTGAAATGAGCGGACTGGACTACGGAGCAAGCCTGCCAGCCAATCCGAAAAAACTCAGCGAGGCCGAAATGCGCGACGTCGCATTCCGCGTCCTGGGCGACCACATTCGCACCCTCTGCTGCTCCATCGCCGATGGAATTCTGCCCGGCAATGAAGGCCGCAACTATGTGCTCCGCCGCATCCTGCGCCGGGCTGTGCTGTTTGGCCGCCGACTGAACCTGAAACCGGGTTTCTTCACCCAGCTTGCGGACCCGCTGATAAACCGGATGGAAGGAATTTTTCCAGAGCTTCGGGAACAGCAGACCGTTATCCACAAAGTGCTCGCAAGCGAGGAAGCCGCCTTCGACCGCACCATTGACCGCGGAATTCAGCTGCTTGAGCGTATTTTTGAAGGCAAGCCCAGCCAGATCAGCGGTGAAGAGGCTTTCGAACTGTATGACACCTACGGCTTCCCACTCGACCTAACCGAGATCCTGGCCCACGAGCGTGGTCTCAAGGTCGACAACGCAGGCTTTGAAAAAGCCATGGAAGCCCAGCGCGAACGCGCACGTGCCGCCCAGCAAAAAACCGTCATCCGGGTCAGTGAGGACCAAGCGGGCGGCGAAGCTACGACCTTTGTTGGCTTTGAGCCAGAGCGCCTCAGCGACCACAGCTGCAGCCTGCTTGAAGTGGTTGACCACGGAGGAAAAGCCTTCGCGCTGCTCGACAGCTCACCTTTTTATGCCGAAATGGGCGGCCAGGTTGGTGACACCGGAACCCTGCAACAGGATTCCGTCAAAGTCACAATCACCGACACCATTAAAAATGAATCGGGCCAATTCCTTCACCAATTGGGTAAAGGGAGCGAGCAACTGGTCCCTGGCAGGAATTCCGGACACGGCCTCCTGCGATCGAGACAGCGCGTTGCGTGCC
>JBJHBN010000132.1:0-6425 GCA_050485505.1 Opitutales bacterium
CTGCAAATGCCTAAACACACCACTCAGCGAGTGAGCGATTCTGTTCCGGATGCAAGCGTGGTCCCGGATACACTCGCAGGTAAAGAAACTGTTGGCACCGGCATTCTGGTGAATGATGGCGCGCAGGTACAAAACCGCGACGATTACATCGAGTCGGTGACTCTGACTGGTAATGCAAACAACACTGTTGATGTGTTGGCCCACTGGTACTTCAGTTCAAGTGGTGTATTCAGTTCTGCTTATGGCGTCAATTTGAAGATATTTGTTGGAGGCTCCAGTGGCTGGACAGAGGTGCATTCAGTCAGCTATACCTCCAGCGACAGGGCTTTGAACCAGTTCCACGATCTGACCTTCCAGTTGTCAGCCGCTCAAGTCAGCCAAGGTGATTTTGTTCGCGTCTCAATCCAGGACAAGGCCAACCCAACTGACCAAATAACCGGTTTTTACGCTACGAGTGCGAATGGCAGTCACTTTGACAACGTGGATGCCGCAATGCCATCCGGTGGCGCCACGATTGGTGATAAGGTCTATGCAGTGAATGAGAAGCAGATTCTCGACCACAGCACGACGACTTCAAACATCAACCTCGGTGGATCGGGTGGGGTTTCATCTGTTGTGGTGACGATCGATGAACTCTATCACACTTGGGTTGGCGACCTTGTCATCTCACTCCGCTCACCGGACGGCTTTACCCAGATTCTGCGCAATCGCGAAGGCGGTTCTTCCCAGAACATTATAGGCCAGTCTTTCACGATCAATTCTGGCAGCATTATCGGAAGCTCCAGCGGTGGTAACTGGACTCTTATCATCGAGGACCGTGCCACCCGCGATCAGGGCTATCTTAAAAAGTGGAGCATCGCTGTCGATTCGGCTGGAGACCAGATTGAGGAGTCCACCAAGGATATCGACCTGAACGTTTCCGGGTTGAGTGGGCTGGTTACCGATGTCGACGTGAACATTCACAGTCTAACCACCGGCAACCTTTCCGGCCTGAAACTGGAGCTTGTTGCACCGAACGGCAACTCGACACTCCTTTTCGATGGAATCGGGGGATCCGGCACACGAATGACCAATACAGTATTCTCTCAGGAGGCGATCCGGTCAATTGTCAGCGGAAGCGGGAACTTCTCTGATGTATTCCGTCCTCAAGGTAACCTTAGCCAGTTTGCCCGCAAGGGTGGAGGCAGCATCGATCCTAATGGTACCTGGAAGCTGCGTGTGACCGACAGCTCACACAATAACGGTATCCCAACCGATATCGAGTGGTCTCTCACCATCCGCACCGACGAGTGGGTCGAATCGGAAATCGAAGTCGACGACATCGGCGTGATCAGCGATGCCGTTCTCAATGTTCAATTCTCCCACAGCGCCGGCAGCGATCTGCGTTTCGAGCTTCGCAACGACACGACCGGAACGACTGTTTCTCTCCCGACCCGTTCGTCCTGGAACAATGTGACCTTTGATGATGACGGCGTGGATGGTACAGCATTACTCGGTGCTCTGGACGCATTCAGGGGTGAAGATGCCAACGGCACCTGGACCCTGAGAGTGCAGGATATTGCAGGTAATCGGGATGGTACGCTGCGTGCCTGGTCGCTGGATCTGGCGAAACAGGAGACCGAGTTCGGACTCGAGGTTGAAGACTTGCCCGAAGGAGCCACGGATTTGACTGTCGATGTGCGCTTTATTGCCGACATGGACAATGACCGTGATCTGAACCTTTCAGGTGTTGGGCTCAAGTTGCGCGGTCCGGACGGAACTGAAGTCGTCTTGTTCAACCCCGGGCAGATCAGCGGCTCTGCTCTTGGAGGAAATCTGCGTTCAATCACTTTCTCGGACGGTGCAGGCGTTTCGATCCTCGGCGGTGCCGCACCATATGCCGGCATCTTCCGTCCGGTCGGTGAATTGAGTGAATTTGGACTCGTTGACGGAGATGTTCTTCCGTTCGATCCAAACGGAACCTGGGAATTGATAATCACCGACACTGAAGGCGACATTTCCGGTCTGATCGAATCCTGGAGCCTGAATTTCTCCTTCGAACCGATTGATCGCCATGCCTTGCGTGCATCGGTTGTTGGTGATGTGAATGGTAACGGCCTCGAAGACCTCGGTTTTGTTGTCAGCGGCTTCCGCGGGGAAGAAGGCCTTGATCCAGCCGTTGGGCGTGCATTTATTCTCGGCGGACGTGACCTGCCTAACAACAATGCCGGCGGCACTATTCTCGACTCGGTTACCGGCCTTGATGATGGCGAAGTGATTGGGGAGATCATTCTTTCTGGTGGCGGAAGTAACAGCCGGACTTCGGGCATTCTTGAAATCGACGGCCCCAACAACAATCTGTTGTTCCGCGCCAAGAGCACTGGGGCTTCGACCAATGATACCCGGATTCGCTTTGTCCACGATTCCACTCAGACAGAAGGAGTTGAGGTCAGTTACAATGCCGGCACCAAGATACTCACTGTGACCATACGTGGCCTTGGAGTCACCGCCGGTGATGTGATCAACCGGATCCTCACCAGCACCCAGTCTCAGGCATTTGTAGAACTTTTCGATGTTGTCCCGTATGCCGAAACCCAGGCGCGTCTATTTAACGATTCGATCTGGCAGGTCCATGGTAACAACATTGCGGGATCCTTCCAGGCGCTTGGTGACATCAACAATGATGGTGCCGACGACTTTGCCTTGATCCGCAATCGCGAGGATGCCGCGAACTCGAACGGCGCAGTGCTGGTCTATCTCGGCAATGAAAACTGGCGTCAACCTGTCGAAGGTTCGACCAACGCCTCAGTGAATACGTTCCTGCGCATCAATCAGGCCAGTATCGGCCAGTTTGGCTCGACTTCCATTCTCAGTGAGCTGCATGTGACCGCTGGTGATTTCAACGGAGACGGTCTGATCGATCTGGTGGTTGGACGTCCTTCCTATCAACGTGTAACCGGCCAGCTGGATACGTTCAGCCCTGAACAGATTCTCGCCAGTTCCACACGGGGCGAGGTTTACATCTTCTTCTCCATCGCCCGACACGGTGGCCAAGGATCAATCCTGCGTTTGAGCGATGCACACATTGTGATTGAGGGCCAGGGGGAGACCGACCGCTTCGGTGTTCTGCCCAATACCCCGCAGATGGATGTTAACAACGATGGCATTGACGACCTTTTCATTGGTGCGCCGACTGCCAATAGCAGCATTGGCGGGCTTCGGGTTGAAGCCGGTCGCCTTTACCTCATCTACGGCGCCCGCACTATCGAGCGCATGCCTGACCGTGGTTTTGACATTCTGACCAACCGCAGCTTTGCAGGTGCCGGCAGTTTCCTCGTCGATGTGGGCACGGGACGTCCTTCCGTATTCTTTGATGCAGACCTCACCGGTGACGGCAACCTCGACAGCACCCGTTACACCTTGATGCCCGGCCAGGGTGACAAGTGGTATCGCTTTACCACCCTGGGTGACGGTGGCCTTGGCGACTTCATCCGCCTCAGCCCTGCAGGCGGCGTGTACAGCGAAGACATTATTGGCGGCCAATCCGGGGTTGTGCGCAATCCCGATACGGATGTTTTCGAACTGGATCTGAGCGGAGTCGGCTTGTTCCTCGGCGACGAGAGTGACACGGCTGTTCTCGAATTCGACCTTTCCGCCTACCTGGGACAACTTGAGGATCCGAATACACTCAAGCGGGTTGAGCTGCGAATTGCAGGATTGAGCTCGGATGATGTTCCGGTCCCAACTGGCTTGGAGTTGATTGCGGAGGTTGGCAATGAACTCTACTTCACGGTTGATACCGGTTCAGGAGGCTACGAACTGTGGCGCACCGATGGAACGCCATTTGGCACTCAGCGCGTGTCTGGACTGTCCTGGCAGCCAGAGGCCATTTTGGACCTCAACGGAACAGCCTACATCCTGCAATACAACCCGAGCGCTGACCGTTACAGCCTGTGGGTTGTTAATGAGGCGCTCAACGGTGTTGATCTGGTTGTGAATTCGGCCAGCTCAGGCGATGACGTCTTCCGTCGTGAACCACACAGCTTTGTCATGACCGCCGATGAGATGTATTTCATCAGCAATGAAATAGTTCACAGACTGCAGGGCGGCACGTTCAATTCAGTTTCAGCAGTTCCGCAGGCACAGCACTTGGCTGGTTCAGGTGACAGTGTCTACGCAGTGGGCAGCAGCCAGGTTTGGAAGCTCGATGGAAACAGCGCCGCGACTGTTGAACGCGTGGCACCCGCATCCGGTGTCGATGGACTGACAGCTGCCGGTGATTATGTCTTCTTTATCGATACTTTCGGCGATATCGAAGTGGTCTGGTATGCTCAGATTGTTGATACGGGTGCGGACAATACCGCAGCTCCTGTTCGCATTTCGGGTGAAGATACACTTTTGAGCCTGCAGCAGGCATTGATGGTTGGAGAATACCTCTACATCATCGGTGAATCCGAAAACGACTCAGGGATGTGGTATCTGGCTCCTTCCAGCGATGAGTTTTCTCCGATCGCCACAGCCCTCGAAAACCCGGCTGAAATGATCGCGCTTTCAGGTAATCGCATAGCATTGCATTACGGTGAGGATTTTGCCCGTGACTCCATTGCCATCATTGGTCTGGATTCCGGAAGTCCAGCCTTGATTGCCAATGTATCGCTTCCTGGCGATGGAGCCAATGTCGGCGATATGGTTGCCGTGGACAATATCCTTGGACACTCGGGAACCACTTTGTTCTTCTCTGCCTCCAATGGCAGCGACGACATGCTCCCATGGTATGCCGTTGTCGATGGCTCAAGCCTCACGATCAGCGAATTTAATACCGAACCGGGTGATCCCAATGTGGTATCTCCTGATGCCTTTACCAAGTTTGATGGAATGATCTATTTCGTCGCAACCAGTGGTTCTGTCGGCCGTGAGTTGTTTGCATACGATGGAAGCAGCATCAGCATGGTCGCGGATATCGTTCCAGGCCTAAGCAGCAGCAATCCGGAGGACCTGGTGGTTGTGGGTAACCGTCTCTATCTGACCGCCATTTCACCAGACACCAATAGTCCAAAACTGTTTGTCTTCGAGGCAACTGGTGGTGGATTGACTGTGGACGCGCCAGGAGAAAATAACGCGTTGGTATTTACGCCTCCAAGCGCTATCAATGCTCCGATAGTCACCATCTTGGGGCCAATTCCGGATTCCAATGGAGATCTGGCGACTGAAATCCAGCACGTGGTGTCAGGAAATGAACTGATCGTTCGCGCCATCCCCGGTAGCACAACAGCGAACGACATTGTGGCTTACTTCGGACCGGGTGGCGGCGGGGCCTCCACAGGCTGGTCTGCCGCACTGGCGGATGAAGATGCGGACACAGATAACGGTAACGACGGAACCGGAATTCTTTTGGCCGCCAACACAACAGTTGAGGATGGCGAAGAAGCCAGTGACAGCGTTCGCGCCCTGTCGCTGCCCGGGACTTCCACTAACATCGTTCTCAGTGAGGCTCCAAACAGAAACAACCTGAGTGATCTCACTATTGTATTGGACGGCAGTGGCAGCTCTGTAAGTGCCAGCTATAACAACGGCCAAAAGCGCCTTACGCTGACTTACATTGCCAACTCAAGCAAGGTCTCTGAGCTGGTTGCCGCGATTGGTCGTCCTGGTTTTGAGATCCCTGGTATTCCATTCCTCGCCGAAGTCGATGGCGATGGTGACTCTATCGTCGGCGACATTTCCGGTTCCGTCGTTGATGGTACCAATGAAGAGTTGGCTACGACCACTCTCAATATCGGTTCTGCCGTTATCACCATCACAGCCACCAATCCAGGCACCGATGCAAACGACTTTGAGTTCCGCCTGATTGGTGCCTTTGTTGATGGCAACGGCGTTGCTATTGATGACGAAGACCCTGTGATCCTGGTTGTCGACGGTAAGGAAATCACCATTCTCGCCCTGCCGGGTGAGGCGACTCTCGGAGATATAGTTGAAGCACTCGATGGGCTGAATGATTTCGATGCAGTTCTGACGACAGGTGATGAAGAAACAGTTGTTTCCGGACTGGGCTTTGGGGCTGTTCTCGAAGCTGTGTTGACACCATCCGCAGACGTCGATCTTGAAGTTGTGGATCCGGGTCAGGTGCTCGAAGAGGGTGCCGTATACCGCTTCAACATAACTGTAGATGAAACTGACTACGGATTTGATTACGTGCTCGGTGCAGGAGATGACCTTGAGAAGATTGCGGAAGGAATTGCTGGTGAAATTGACGGTCATTCAAACTTCTCAGCCACACATAGTGGAACCTTTATTACCATTACAAATGGAGCAGGACTCGGTACTGCCTTTGGTTGGGCATATTGGCTTGAAGAAAACGATCCCGATGTGGATGACTCCGATGCATCCGGCAACTTTACCCCCGACTTTACCGAGGATACAACCGAGGCTGTGCTGACCGTTAACGG
>JBJHBN010000133.1:0-6404 GCA_050485505.1 Opitutales bacterium
CGTACGATTCTTCGTGGAAATTGGGAAGCAGGGGATATTACCAGCAACCATCCCCGTGGATTGCCTCCATACGATAACATTACGCCGTGGTTTTATGAAGGCACTTATGTTGGCTACGCTGACGATGGAAGTGAGAAGACTTATCAGTATACGGATCGCGAAACTTATGGAACTTTTCAGTTGGGTGACCGCAGTGGGAGGCGTCCGGGGCGGGGAAATTTGTATGAGGTTCTCGAAACCACTGGACCCTATGGCGGTGAGAATGCCTCTTATAATCCGTGGTTGGGACCGTGGCGCTACGAAAATGTGGTTGCGAATTTTGACGGCACCAGCACAGATCCTTTGAACTATATGGTCTGGGAGCCGCGGGCAGGATTTGGGCGGAACAGGGTTGGAGCCATATCGCGGAGCATTGGTGGTATACCGTTTGATCGTCCTGCGTCTATTGCTTCGTATTCAGAATTTGCAATCAATGCCCGTTTGCCGTTTTATGAATGGGGAATACACAAAAATAAAACACTGTCGGATCCAAGTGTGTTCGATTATAATAACAATCTGATCGATGGTCCGAACAAACGCGAGTGGACTCATTTTCGGGTTTACAATACCAGTTTGGCTCAGACCTTCTTTTACGACAAGATGGGAGTGGAAGCGGTTTACAATCGTGAGGATGTTCGTCGTGGCCAGCGCGGTGTGCTTGGCAGCCCCCAGTTGCGTATTGATGTGATGGATGGACGACCGGACTTTTCCGACAATCCAAACGTAGGACGACCGTTTATCTATGGTATTCCAGGGAATAATACAGAATCGGTGAGCAAGCGTGAGTCCGTACGTTTTACGGGTTTTATGACGCATGATTTTACTCAAGATCGTGACGATAGCTGGCTGACACGTTTTCTCGGTCGTCACACGCTTACGGCCCTCTATGGAGAGGATCAGCACGATGTAGATAACCGGCGCTGGCAGCGTTATGGGGTGGGGGATGATTACCTCGCGTTTATGAACTTCCCCGAAGGAAGTGCGTCACAGCGATTCAATACGAATTCACTGACACCTGTCACAGTTATCTATCTGGGCCCTTCATTGATGAATCGCAGCAGTGCTTCGGGTGCATATATTCCGAATCCACGTGAAGTTGCAACAATCACCAACGGCTATGTGCGGGTTTTTGATTCGACTTGGAACGCAGCTCCTGGCGTCGGATTTAACGATCCCTGGATTGAAACCGAGTATATCGGTACTCCTGACAATCCGCTCATTTCGACTCAGTCGGAGAATCCTGCGAACTACGTGGGTTGGGTGGATATGCCAGTCGAGATTATCGATTCGGAAACCAGTCGAGCCCATCGGGATTCATTGACAACTGCTGCCAATATGACGCGACGCAAAGTGAAATCCAATGCCTTTGTCTGGCAGGGGCATTTGTTGAACAATTCCGTTGTAGGGACCTGGGGTTGGCGCGAGGATGAATCCACTTCCTGGGGAACCAGCAGGAATGTGAATCACGAAACGAGTGATGAGTATGGTCGCCTTAACCTCAGTCCGGAGTCCTATCGCTTGCCCGATGATCCTGACAATCGTCTGAAGGTGCAGACGCGGGCATGGACCGTTGTCACCCACTTGAATCAGTTCCCGGGCTTGGATTCGTTGATGGAACCACTGCCGGTAAATGTCAGTCTCTACTACAATGATTCCAGCAACTTTGAGGCGCTTTCCCAGCGTGTTGATTTCATGGGACAGCGAATCAGTCCGCCGGCGGGAAAAACCATCGATAAAGGCGTACGTCTCGAAACCAAGGACGGTCGTTGGAGCTTGCGGGTCAATCATTACGAGACGACGGTGACAGACGCTTCAAGCTCGGCGTTGTCCGGTGCCTATGCCATTGGCGGGACCGTAGGCCTTGGCACCAACTGGGCGCGCCGCTTTGAATACAAGCTCCTCGGCTATACGCTGGCGGATGCTCCGGAAGGTTATGACGATCCTTATGACCATCCTTCCTGGAGTTCTTTCCGTTATCAAGCACGGCCTGGGCAAACGCAGGAAGAGGCTGATGCGGAGATGATGGCCGGGGTTAACGCATGGAACAACTGGATTGATACCGTGGACCCGGCGTTTTTCGAAGCCTGGAGTTTCGATCCCTATAACCTGAATGAACAGGCGCAGTCGGTAGCGCCTCAGGGCCTTGCTGTGACGGAAAACAGTCGCTCAGAAGGCTTTGAAATTGAAGTAAGTGCTTTACCCATGCCGAATTGGCGGTTGACCTTGAACGCGAGTCAGACTGAGGCGGTGCGTTATGATGTTGGCGGTGCTGAATTGAGTGAGTTCATGGAATCTTTTCAGGATTTGATGGATAACACTCCGGCTGGAGATCTGCGGATCTGGTGGGGTGCCTCGAATGCAACCACAGCAAAAATTATCTGGAATCAAAACATTGGTTCGGAGTGGGCTCAGCGCAAACTTCAGGAAGGCACCTCGGTGCCGGAATTGCGTGAGTGGCGGGTCAACTTTGTGTCGAATTACCGCATTACCTCAGGGCCAATGAAGGATGTTAATATCGGAGGCGCGGTTCGATACCAATCCTCTGTGGCAACTGGTTATCGTCCTATTCCTATAGCAGACGGTGAGAGTATGAATTTTGATATTGCAAACCCCTATAAGGGGCCATCGGAAACCAACTATGACGTTTGGGTGGGGTATAAGCGGAGATTAACCGATCGAATGGACCTAACCTTTCAACTCAATATTCGCAATATCTTCCAGGCGCGGAATAAGTTGATTCCGATAACGGTTCAACCGGATGGTTCACCGGCCGCTTTTCGAATATCGGAGAAACGAACGTGGGAATTCACCAGTACGTTGGAGTTTTAGGCGAATATTCAAGGTTCTGGAAAGGTTCCAGCGAGCGGAGCGCGCTGGGATCTTTCCTTTTTTCTGAAATACTTTTATAGCTTTTGGATTGATCCGGTTTTCACTCATGCCTTGGCTTGAATTATGATCCCTGTTTTAAGAATTCCCCTGTTTATTCTCGTTTGTGCATGGTTTTTGGTACTGCTATCCGGTTGTGGCGGTCCGGATCTATCGGATTTGGAGGATGGTTATTTGGATTCCGGGGAGCGAATCATGGCATTGGAGTCGATGCGTTTTGAGCAGATTGGCTGGCAAGTGGAATCGGACCCTGTCTGGATTGCCCATGTCAATGCGGTGGATCTGGATCAGGATGGCCTAATGGATATTCTCGTTTGCGACGCCCGCAACAACCGCGTGTCCTGGATTCGACAAGAGGAGCCGGGAGTATTTATTGAAGAGGTTCTGGCGGAAAACATGCGTGTTCCTGTAAGAGCAGAGGTGGCCGATATGAATGGAAATGGGCATTTGGATATATTGGTCGCAAGCATGGGTGAAGTTTTTCCCAATAATGATCGAATTGGTACGGTGTTCATTTTGGAAAATGATGGGCAACAGCAATTCACTCGCCATGCTGTTCTTGAGCATACTGCGCGGGTTACAGATGTCCGTGCCGGGGACTTGAATGGGAATGGCCAGATGGATCTTGCATTGGCGCAATTCGGGTATGATCAGGGGGAAGTCAGTTGGCTTGAGCGGACGGGTCCCTGGCGTTTCGAGCGGCATGTGTTGCTGGAGCTTTCCGGTGCAATCAATGTGGGGATTGCGGATTTTACCGGGAACGGTCATCTGGACATCGTTTCGAATATTTCACAGCAATGGGAAGAGATTCACCTTTTTGAAAATGAGGGTAGCGGTCAATTCGTCAGCCGGCGGCTCTGGGGTTCAACCAATGAAGATTATGGAAATAGTGGGATGACCGTTGCTGATTTGAACCAGAATGGTCTTTCTGATATCATCTTTACAAATGGAGATGGGTTTGGCCCATCGGCGACACCCGGTCCCCGTCCTTGGCATGGGGTGCAATGGCTTGAGAATAAGGGAGGCGGGGAGTTTCAGTATCATCGGATGGGAAGTCTAGCAGGCGTGTACAGTCCGGTTGTTGTGGACTTGGATGGTGATGGCTTTCTTGATGTTGTAGTGGTTGCCGGATACGCTGATTGGACAAGTAAGGATGCGGATGTAATCTCATTGGTTTGGTTTCGCAACGATGGCACGATGAGTTTTGAGCAACATGTGCTGGCGATGAATCCCAAAGACATGATCACCCTGGATGCAGGCTATTTTGCAGGCGAGGATGGCAATCCTTCGTTGGTGACTGGTGGGTTTTATGTCTATCCGCCCTACGAGAATATGGAGCGGGTGCTGCTATGGGGAAAATCGGAATAAAGTGGGTGTTTGCCGGTCTGCTTTTAGCAGGTTTGCTTGGGAGTGCCTTGTTCTTTGGTAACCGCTACTGGCAGCAGCTACAGATTCGTGATGCGGTGGTCGAAGCGATTCCCGCGGTGCCTGACATGGAGGGGAGATCCCCGGCTCTGGCGGCGAGGGTTGAGCGGCTTCAGGAGCGAGTGGGCGATCGCGGGGAGACAGTGGATGCATTGGGAGATCTCGCACAATTGTACCATGCCAATGGATTTCTTCGTGAGGCCAACCGGTGCTACGCGCTTTTGAGGCAGTTGGACCCGGGAGACGCGCGTTGGGCACATTTAAGCGCACTCATCATTTCTGGTTTTGGCCAGTTGGAGAGGTCGATTGACCTTTGGGAAGGGGTGTTGGATCAGGTGCCGGATTACGTTCCTGCCCGCTTGCGTATGGCTGATTCACTGCTCAAGTTAAATGATTTTCAATCCGCTCGAAATCACTACGAGACCGTTCTTGAGGGCGAACCCGAAAACGCCCATGCCTTGCTCGGCCTTGCCCGGATTGAATTTGAAGAGAGCAATTGGGAAGGCGCACTGGCTTACCTTGAGCGGGTTGTTCGGCTCACCGACTATCAGTTGGGGTATGATCTTATTGTCAGTGTCTACGAGCGCCTGGGCCGAGTGGAAGAGGCCAATGAGGTGAGACGGCAGATTAAAGCTTCCGGGGCCTATCGGGATCCCAGGGATCCATGGCTGGATGCGTTGGTTGACCTCAGTTACGATCCTTTTCGCATTGCTCTGGCGGCAGGATTTGAGTCCAGCTTTGAACGCGCGGAGCAGCTTTTGAGGCGGGCGATCCGCATGGATCCCGAGGACGTGTCATACCGCTTGCAATTGTCCATGCTTTACCTGGACCATGGTCGGCAGGAGCGAGCATTGATGGAGTTGAAACGGATGACAGAATCGAATCCGGAATTTGCCGACGGTTGGGCGCACCTTAGTCGCGTGCAGCAACAGATGGGAGATACGCGTAACTCGCAGCGGACCTTGTTGGATGGCCTGATGCATTGCCCGGATTCTCCTGGCTTAAGGCTGATGTGGGGCAGTCATCTACGGCGCGAAGGACGAATGGATGAGGCCGTGCGTGAGCTTCGTCATTCCATACACTTACGGCCCAATGAAGCGGCAGCCTATCTGGAATTGAGTCAAGCTTTGATCGCGATGGGGCGGGTTGAAGAAGGACTTGCGCAGCTTCGGCGGGCTCTGGAGGTAGAACCTGGTAATCCGAATGCTATCGCGATTCTGGCATTTCAGTCGATTTCAATACGAGACCGGGCGGAGGCAGATCAATGGCTATCGGCGGTGCATCGCCAGCCTAGAGTCGGGCAACAGCTAACCCAGTACCTTTTGGATGCATACCGCGATGCTTTTGGCGCTCAATGGCGTGCAAGACCTTGATTGAGTTTATGTGATGATAGGGATTCGAATGGAATGGCGGCCTTTGTTTGGAAGTCCGGGTGTCTGGGGATTGCTTGCCTGCATGGTCTTTGCGCCGAGTCTTAAGGCCGGTCTGCCGGAGTATGAATTGGACCCATTTGGCGTCAGCGGCTCTCGCTTGCCGTTGGCGCCCTTTGGTTTGGCGTCTTTGGCGGATTTCTCGGCTTCCTGGGAGCTTGTTGATGCCGGATACGTTGACGTGGGTGCGTATCTCAATGCATTACCGGGGGTCTATTTGAATGAACAGGCTGGTGGTGCGGGTGTCAGCGAGCTTTGGATTCGAGGTGGCGACCCGAATTTTACCCTGATTAAACTCGATGGAGTCAAGTTGAACGATGTTATGGACGACCGTGGGGGCACCTTCGATCCAAGCGTTTTTTCACCGTTCGCAGTGGCTGGAGTGGTCGTTCAGCGCGGACCTGGATCGGCCCTCACGGGAAGTGGGGCTTTGAGTGGAACGGTTTCTTTTGAGAGCCTGACATTGGATCGGGATGTGTCGAGTCGACTGTCGACAATGGTGGCTGACGGCCAGAATGGGAGCCTAGACCTACGTCTGGAGTCTGAGCATGGTCGGTTGCGTACGGGTGTGGATGCTGGGTTGAGGCAGCAAAGTTCGGAAGACGGTTCTGGAGAGCGCAGAAC
>JBJHBN010000134.1:0-6390 GCA_050485505.1 Opitutales bacterium
CGACAAAGGGCAGCTTACGCACAGCATAGGCAATAATCAGCAAGGTCGTGGGATTCCCAACGGCATTAATGAAGCTGAAAAAACGCCCCTCCTGACTCATGGCAAGGTAACCAAAAGCGATCACCAAACCGGGCACTGCCAGGGGCAGCATTGCCACCGTGTCCAATACATTGCGACCGGGCAGTCGAGTCCGCACCACGATGAACGCAATGCAAACGCCAATCAATACATTCAGCGCCGTTGCCGATGAAGCGTATATCAAGCTATTTCGGATGGAGCTGACCGTGAGGTTGTGGCCCAGCGCCAGTTCAAAATTGCGCAAGGTCCAGGTGTTCGGCAGCACGCTCTGATACCAGTCGCCGGCAAACGCGATGAGAATCACACCAAGGTGCGGCAACAGCGCCAGCAATGTCACTCCTGCACATAGCAAAAAACAGAAACTCTGCCCTAGCCCACTGAGGGATCGCTGCTCCCGCACGTGATTAGCCTTGGCAAGCATGGAGAACGTATGACGCCCGAACAAACCCTTGCCGAGCACATAGAACAGCACGGAGAACAGCAGCATCACAGTCACCAGCGCATAAGGAAACGGGTTGCCGCCGATATCCTTCAGCCCGTTGAATATCTGCACCGAGGTAACCCGCGAATAATCAAAAATCAAGGGCACACCCAGTTCGGTAAAAGACCAGATAAATACGATGGTGCATCCAGCGAACAAGCCCGGTCGCATTAGAGGCAATGTGATTTTAAAGAATTTTTTCCAGCCACGAGCACCCAGGTTCTCGGCGGACTCCTCCATCGCCGGGTCGATATTCGCCAGGGATGCGATTGCATTGAGGTAGAGGATTGGATACAGGCTCAAAGCGGTGACAACGACCACTCCCCAGAACTGTCCCCGCCCCAACCAGTCGATACTTTGCTCGGATCCGAGAATTCCAACAGTCTGTAAAACAGTATTAAATGCCCCATACTGGCCAAAGATCTGTTTTACCCCAATCGCACCGACGAAGGGCGGAAGCATGATCGGTAAAAGTATTAGAGCCATCAGCCACTTGCGGCCAAAGAAGACAAAGCGGTCGACAATAAAGGCCAAAGGCAGGGCAATTAACACCGACAGCAGGGTTGAGAAAAATGCTATCCCAAACGCATTGCGCAGACCTTCGAGATAGATCGGATTGCGGAAAACCTCGAAAATATACTGCAGGGTAAATCCATCCGCATCCCAGAACCCTCCCTTCAATACCTGCCAAATTGGCCAAGCCAAAAAAGCCGCAAAAAATGCAGTAAGGACAAAATAGACTGCACTGGCAAGTGAGCGGGACATGGGTCAAAAATCAGCCGATCGGCTCAACTGCAGCACTCGGCAGGCGCTGCAACGCGTGGGTATTCAGATGAATGATGTACTTCTCTTCAAAATAGGGATCGGCAATTTCGTCGTGAATATCCATTACCCGATGCGGTTCCAATTTCAAACCCTCAAGCTCCTCCTTGTACAGCGAACCCTTCCAGTAGAGAATGCCGTGAGGGAAATCTTCAGGGCCTCCGCTACGAATATTCTTTCGCGTCCACCCGATAAATCGCGGCAAAGCGGTGACCGCCCGACCGGTAACATAATCCCATTTGGACTCCAGGGTCTCCGCCCTTTTACAGACAGCCTGAGCGTTCTTGAGACTCAGCCGCTCAATCATATCCGCAACGGCCTTCATTTTCTTTTGAATTGAGTCGCAGAGATGAAACTGCACCCGGGGAAAACAAATGGCGAGAGGCAAGCCCGGCAAACCTCCGCCCGAACCCACATCAAGAACCCGGCAACGGTCACGAAACTTGTAGAACTTAGTCAATGCCAAAGCATGAGCGAGGTGGTGTCGTTCAAACTGATCAATATCCTTTCGGGAAACGAGATTCATACGCTCGTTCCACTCACGGAAATAGGCACAGAAAGCATCCAGCCGCTCCCACTGGTCTTCGCTTATTTCGGGAAACCATACCCGCAGTTCTTGTTTTGGATCGGGGCTCATTGTTCAATTCTGAATATATGCAACGGACTGCGTGACGGGTCGAGTTTGACGAAATTGCGGGCTTTCTTCCATTCGTAGACCGTCTCGCGAGGATCGAAGAGATCCCGAATTCGGAAAGGCTGATTTTCTGCCAAACCCAGCACATCGAGCGGCAGTGTCACGTGCCCCATCTGCGTCCAACGCCAATCCATATTAACAACCACAAGTATCTGATTGCTGCGACCAAAGTCTTGCTTGATGTAAGCAAGCAGATGTTCATTGTCCGTATCGGCGAAGATAAGGTTGTTGGTACGCTGCAAGGCCCTGTTATGATTACGGATCCTGTTGATACGACTGATTTCCGCGCGGATATTGCCAGGAGTTTCCCAATCCCAGATTTTTAGCTGGTACTTCTCATTGTTGTTGTATTCCTCCTTGCCCGGGAAGGGTTCATGATCCAAGACCTCGTAGGCTGGCCCATAGATGCCTATATTGGAGGAGAGGGTTGCTGCCAGCGCGTAGCGGCCGATAAAAGTAGCACGAGTTCCCTTCTGCAGGTCTTCGTGTAAAATATCCGGCGTATTAGGCCAGAAGTTGGGCCAAAAGAAGTCCCTCACCTCGGACTGCGTCAGCTCCTCAAGATAACTTCTCATTTCAGCCGCATGGTTGCGCCAGGTAAAATAGGTATAGCCCTGGGTAAAGCCAGCTTTGGCCAGGCGGTATTTGCGCTTTGGCCGCGTGAAGGCTTCCGCCAAATAGATGGTATCCGGGTATTGAGTTTTTAACTCCAGCAGACACCAGCGCCAGAATTCCATGGCCTTGGTGTGCGGATTGTCGACCCGGAATATGCGCACACCCTTGTCAATCCAGTATTCAAAAACCGATTTCAATTCAACCCACAGGGCTTGCCAATCTTCAGTCTCGAAATCAAACGGAAGGATGTCCTGATACTTCTTGGGTGGATTTTCCGCATACTGGACTGTGCCATCCGGACGCCACTTGAACCACTGTGGATGTTCCTTTACGTAAGGATGGTCAGGAGCGCATTGGAAGGCGATATCCATGGCCACCTCAAGCCCCTGTTTAGCGGCACTTTCCATGAAGTGCTGAAAGTCATCTACTGTGCCCAGGTCCGAATGAATGGCCTTGTGGCCCCCTGCGGCCGAACCAATTGCCCAAGGGCTGCCGACATCGCCGTCGACGGTTTCCAGTGAGTTGTTGCGGCCCTTTCGGTTCTTCTCACCTATCGGATGAATAGGAGGAAAATAGACCACATTGAATCCCATCCGGGCAATTTCGGGCAAACGCTTTTCCGCATCCTTGAAAGTCCCATGAGTTTTTCCGTCGTCGGCGCAGGAACGGGGAAAATATTCATACCAGGAACTGAAAACCGCCAGTTCGCGCTCAACCATCAGCAAAGCAGGCTTGTCCATGCGCGTTTCCAGCGAACGATCCGGTTGGGCATGAACCCGGTCATAAACATAAGTATCGTGCAACAGTGCGGATTTCTCGCTCAGCGAAACCGTGTCTTTTTTAAGATGGTCCACCCAGGAACGCAATTCTTTGGCCGCATCGCCTTTACAGCGTTTGGCCGCGGCCTTCAGCAGGTCCGCGCCAATCTGAACTTCGACCCCAATCTGCGGGTCCTGGTTGGCAGCCTTTTTGACAAAACCAGCATGCCAGTTGTCAAACGCGTCGCACCAGGCCGCCACGTCGTATTCGTAGACACCAATGTCTTCCGGGGTCCAATCCACAGCAAAGACATCATTGCCCTCATCGCGCATGGGCAGCTCTGTCCAAGTCTTCTGACCGCGCCGGCGATAGCAAAAATGAGCGCGGATCTTATCGTGTCCATCGGCAATCAAATGGGCTTCAAACCTAATCTGATCGCCAAGCACGCGCTTAAAGGGGAATTGGCCTCCGTCCACCGACGGAAATAGACGGTCGATCACCACACGGTGCCGGCCTGCAAAAGGTATTTTTGATTTCATTGAATGAGGGATCTATAAAGGTCGGCGGTCTGGCGGGCGATGGATGACCAGCTGAATTGCTCTATAGCGCGCTCACGCCCGGCCTTGGCAAAGGCCTTGCGCTGTTCTGGATCAGCCATAATTCGGTTCACCGCTGCAGCAAAATCCTGAGCGAACTGTTCTGGATTCAAAGGATGAAAAGGGGATTCGGTCTGCTGTTCCAAGGGCACCAAGTATCCGGTTTTGCCATGCTGAACCACTTCCGGAACACCTCCGACCGCAGTCCCCACAACTGGTGTTTCGCAGGCCATCGCCTCCAGGTTGATGATGCCAAAAGGCTCGTAAATAGAAGGGCAGCAAAAAGCCTCTGCTCCGGAGTAGAGCTGAATGATGGAAGTTTTGTCGACTTTCTCGTCGATCCAATACAGGCCATCCCGCTCGGCCGAAACTGCGGTAAATGCGGCCTTCATCTCGGCCGCGATCTCCGGCGTGTCCGGTGCCCCCGCACACAGAACAACCTGATAGGATGAGTCCATATGCCGAGCTGCCTCAACGAGGTGAACGATCCCCTTCTGGCGAGTGATGCGACCGACAAAAAGCACATAGGGTTTTGATCGGTCGATGCCAAAGCGCTCAAGCGCGGGTGTGGGGTCGACCTTTCGGTATTCGTCTGGATCGATCCCGTTGTAAATGATGTGAATTCGCTCCTCCGGAACGTTAAAGTGTTGCAGCACATCGGCCCTGGTCCCCGAAGACACGGCAATTACGGCATCCGCCATCTCCAGAGCCGTGCGCTCGACCCAGCAGGAAAAATCGTATCCTCCACCCAGCTGCTCCCGTTTCCAAGGCCGCAGCGGTTCCAGTGAATGTACTGTAACAACAAGTGGAATTCCGTAATTCAACTTAGCCATAATACCCCCCATGTGGGTATACCAGGTATGACAATGGACCACATTTGCATCGATGTTACGGGCATTGAATTGGAGGCAGCGCTGGATGGCATCGAATATTCCGCGTAAATGCCTGGGGCTGCTTGACTGACCCAGTGCCGACTGAAATCCGGCAACAGTCAGCGCGCCCGAGGGAACATCCTGATCCCCGAAACAACGCACCTCCACCGGTATTAAGCGAGCAAGTTCCCGGCTTAGATACTCAACATGGACGCCGGCACCGCCGTAGGTATAAGGGGGGTATTCGTTGGTCAGGAGAAGGGATTTCATGTAGGTTCCTTGATTTGTATTTATGCAGTATCGGGATCCTCATATTCAAATCGGATCGAAAACAGCTGAATACAAAGTAGCAGTCCGATCACGGTGAAGCCGAGGACAACCCAACCGGTGAAGTCATGAATATTGCCAAGATCCATGCCAAACATGTAAACATGGCTGTTCAACGCATCGGGACCTTTGGCATAGGCCCAGCCCGTAAGAAACAGACTGCGGAAAATATTATTGATGAAGGCAAACAGCATGGCGGTGGCGACCATAAAGACCTTCTTCCACAACTGCTCAAAATAGACGGCACCGAGAAAGGAACCCGCAAACAGGCAGGCTGTCAGTGAGCGAATACCGGAACAGGCATCCTCCACGCCGACATCCCCACCGGGCAACTGCAGCACGCTGCCCTCACGAATGATGGCAAAGCCGAGTAGGTCAAATGTGTGAAAAACAACCACGGCCACCTGGTTCATCAAGAAGGTGCTGACACGCAGGTGCAAAGCCGTAAAGAGAGGAATGGAAAGCATCCAGATGATGGCAGGGAACAGGAATAACGACGTCAGCAGCAAACGCTGACGCCACGCCACAGGTGATCCATCCGCACGTTCATCCGAGTAGAGGTAGGCCCCGCCCATCAGCATATTGGCAAAACCAAAAGCCAAGAAATTTGAGCTGATCAGGTTAGGACCCTCAAAAGCACGGTAAACGCCCCCCAGCAAAAACAAAAGGGCTCCGCCCACCAGCATACAAAGGGCAACGGCTGCAGCCGACCAATGGAGCCAATTCGACGCCTTTTCGGAACCACCCACAGCCCCCGCATCGGGAGTTTGTGCCGTCGGCAACAAAGTTCCGGCAATGCGCGGCCAGCGCTCATATAGCACGTAGGCAACAAACAGAGGCACAATGTAGCCGAAGGCGTATTCATCCCGCAACTGCCACCAGTAGGACTGATCCCAGATCATGACCCCTGCCAGCGCCAACAGCGCCCAGGCTGCATACTGGGTGGCTCGGGGCAGCTGAAAAAACGATGCGTTGACCATTGAGAGAGCAAAACCTGTCAAAGCACTTTACCCAACTCAAGAACAAAGAAATTTGAAAGCCCGGGAAGGGCTGAAGATACAGTATCAAAACTCCCACTGCCAGGAAGCGCGCACATTGCGACCAGGCTCTGGATACCACATCCCATAATATCGAATGGTTGCGTAC
>JBJHBN010000135.1:0-6378 GCA_050485505.1 Opitutales bacterium
TGTTCGTGCGCATTCCCAACGAGGAAATGATCAAGTCGCAGGTAACAACCGTTACCCGATATCCGATCCGACGGATGGACTTGGACCTTAAGTTTGCTGTGCGCGAAGAACCCGAGCAGATCGAACGGGTGCTACGGGAGGTGGCGAGCAGAAATCCATTGGTCCTGGTCGATCCGGAGCCCTTGATTCTATTCAATAATATTCAGGACCGCGCGCTGGAGTACCGTTTTGGAGTGTGGTTTGAGAAGACAAATTTTCTTAAGGTTCGCAATTCCCTGCTCAAAGACCTCAAAAAAGCCTTGGATGAGGCCCGTATTGAGTTGCCATATGCCAAGATGGCCTTCGACCGTGAATCCCTTCTGGCAAAGCCTCCTGTGCCAGATCCGGAGAACGCGGACGAACAGGAGGAAGCTTAGGCGCTCAGGCGTTCGGCGTGAACGCTCCAGATTCGCAGGCTTTGCAGCATGAAATATTCGAGTGCGGCTTCTTCCTTCAAGTGAACCTCCAGCAGGCCCGCAACCCGTTCGAGTTGTTCTATTGAGCGGGTCAGGCAATCGGCGGGGAAGGGGATCTGGTGGCTAAGCTCGATGCAGGCCCTGCGGGTTTCCTGTTCAATCTCGATAAAGAGCTGGTTGCGAATACCCTTTCGTATGCCGGTTTCAAAAGCGATGCGCTCGTCGTCGGTCGCTGATTCCGGCAAGGCATTTTTATCTGACTTCAGTGCCGCTTGGGTGGCCTGGCCCAGATGCTGTTCAAATCGAGCTACGAGACCGTAAATACCGCAAATAGCCGCAGTTCGGTTGGAACGCTGGATCATCGGCTGGGACAAGCGGGCAATCCAGTCACGGTAGTCCTGTTTCCAGTCCATCCAGCCCTCATCCTGTAAGCCTTCCGCATGCATCGGGATACGAAAGTTGAAACAGCGACTGCGGATGGTATCCAGGAGGTCGTAAGGCCGGGTGGTCAGCAGGATCAGCATTGTTTGCCGCGGCGGTTCCTCGAGCGTTTTTAGGAAAGCATTGGCAGCGGCATCATTCATGCGGTCAGCCTCATGCACCACCGCAATCTTGTAGCCGCTTTCGCGGGAGGATTGCTGCAAATCATGCATCAGTTTGCGCATGGTGTTGGGTTCGTTGCCACCGCGTTCCCCGATGCGGATCTGGCGCGCCTTTTTTGCCGGACGCAGGGTGAAAAAATCCGGATGCCTCGCAGGATCGTCCGACTTCAGCAAGTCGGCCGCAATTGCAGATGCAACCGTGTCCAAATGCTCAAGCTGTTCTCCATGGAGCAGGATTCCGTGGGCCAGCCGCTGCGATTGGATGGCCGCCCGGATCACCTGAACCGGTCGGGAATCGCGCAGGGCGGCTGGGAGTTGGTCGATGTGCGGCGTATCGGTCATCAAACAACGCGCTTGCGCAGTTCTTTCCAGATTTGGCTGGTGACCTCTTTTTCACTCAATTCACCATCGACGACCACAAAGCGCTCGGGCATGGCCTTTGCCAGCATCAGGTAGCCATTACGCACCTTTTGATAGAATTCGATGTTTTCGGCCTCCATGCGGTCCGGCAAATCGTTGACCCGGTGGCGGATGCGCTCGAAGCCGACCTCAGCCGGGATATCGATAACCACCGTGACGTCGGGAACCACTTCGCCGACCGCAAAAGTGTTGATAAGGTGCACGGGGCCGGATTGGATTTTGCGTGCGACCCCTTGATAAACAGTGGTCGAATCCATAAAGCGGTCGCAGAGCACGATTTTACCCTCATCCAGTGCCGGCTGGATCACTTCGCGGACCAGCTGCGCGCGGCTTGCGGCGAAGAGCAGCAACTCCGTTTCCGGGAACATGTTAACCGATTCGGTGGCGTGCATCAGAATGCGGCGGATTTCCTCGCCGATCGGGGTGCCGCCCGGTTCACGGGTGACGACCACATCGTAGCCTGCGGATTCAAAATGGCTGGCCATCTGGCTGATCTGAGTTGTTTTGCCACTGCCTTCGGAGCCTTCGAAGGAGATCAGGTAGCCCCGGGTGTCATCATTGTCTTTCATTGTGGAAGCTATTTAAGCGGTTATCTGTCGAGCTGTCGACTCAATCAAGCTGGCCCTTTTGCCAGCGTTCGATGAAATTGGCGGTCTGTTGCAGCGATGGACTTTTGCCTGTACGCACATACTGCCCACTGGTGCTGACACCGACTACCAGAGCGGCGACGGGTGACATCCCCAATGCCATGGCGGAAGCGAAGCCGGCGTTGAAATGGTCGCCGGCACCAGTGGTGATTTTGGGCCGCTTGCAGAAGGGGCCTTCGACATACCAGGAACCGTCGCGGTTGGCACATGCCGCGCCTTCCCGCGGGTGGATAACTACGGTGCCGATGTCCAGCTGGGAGCGGATGCGGTTGGCATTCGCCTTTAGGCTGTCCTCATTGTTTTCGACGTTGCCGAGGCCTAGTGCTTCGCTGACTTGGCGACTTTCGGCGAAATTGAGCCCCAGAATCACATGGCCATGACTGCGGAAGCGGCGAATAGTTTGCAGGACTTCCTTAATGTCACTGCTCGAACGTTTGGCCGGATCGGCGAGGTCGAAAAAGAAACTGCGGCCCTGTTCGTTTGGACCAAGGTTCGGCAATAATTTTGCCAGCAGGTCTTCAAACAGCTCCGTCATTCGCGGGATCATGGTCCAGTTGACGAGGGCAATCAGGTTGGCGCGATTGAATACATCGAACAGGGCTCCTTCGCCCATTTCCTTGACCATGGCCTCATAGGTAACATGATCGAGGCCTTCCATCATACCAAGCATCAGTTTGCCGTCGTCGAATTCCAGCGCCTGGGTGATTCCCGGTTCGCTTAGGGAAACTGCATTAGTCGCTTTGGCGAATTCTTCGAAAACTGGATGGATCGGCTTCCCCAGAGCCCCTATGTAGCGGACCTGTAACTTTTGTGCATGCAGGGCATGGGCCATGATGGGACCGTTGCCACCGAGCTTTTCGAGGGATTGATAAAGTTCGAAATTCGCACTGTTGCCAGCGGCGGCAGTGACGCGTTTGCCGAATTCGTCGATGGTTTCGATTGGAATGAACTCGTCACCGAGTCCGGTGCGTTTGTCGATGACACGGATGATCTTGTCGACAAAACCATCCAGGCCAACCAGGGCGTGGCGTTTTCCGGCGTTTGCAGCTTTGTTGGAGATTTCTTCCAACGCTTTGTTGAGTGCTGAAGTCATAGCTTTATGAAAAAAGGGGAATCCATCAGAGTATGGTTGTCTTATGAATAGGTAATGTCCTTATCTTACAAGCATGAACGGCCTTCACACTTTCTTTG
The DNA here is from genome assembly GCA_050485505.1 of Opitutales bacterium. Taxonomy (GTDB): domain Bacteria; phylum Verrucomicrobiota; class Verrucomicrobiia; order Opitutales; family Oceanipulchritudinaceae; genus JAFIGG01. The sequence goes on from JBJHBN010000135.1 coordinate 3,316, forward strand.
TTATTGAAGCCAATATGATCCAGGCATTTGGGCAATCCAATGCTGCGGGCAAGGCGATAGTTTTTTTACTAATCATATTCAGTGTATTGGCGTGGACAGTCATGTGGGGGAAGAATAAAGAACTCAACCGTCTACGCCATCAGAATCATCTTTTCGAAAAGCGTCTCTCTGCAACGGAGAGTGTGTTGGGGATTGATCCGAAGATGCCTGGCACCACCGGTCCCTATGCTGTTTTGGCACGGGATGCTTTAAAGGCCTATAAGCGGGCGCAGGGAAGCACTTATTCAATTGAACACGTCGAGAATGCTTTACAGCGTGCGGTTGCGAGGGGATCGGTGATGTACGAAGGGCGTATGACACTGCTTGGATCTATCGTGTCTGGGGCGCCTTTTCTGGGTTTGCTTGGTACTGTTTGGGGGGTGATGGATGCCTTTGGTGCGATCGCCGGGGGAGAGGGTGCCAGTATCGCCTCGCTCGCTCCGGGGGTTTCGGGGGCCTTATTGACCACGGTTGCCGGGCTTTTGGTGGCGATTCCATCGGTTTTCGGTTACAACTACCTGCTGACACAGGTGAAGATGGGCATCACCGAGCTGGAGAACTTTGCCAGTAATCTGGCGGACCGCATCGAACTCGAAGCCAAGGAACACTGATCTTAGGGCTCGGTCCTTTCATCGTAAAGAGCGCCTCTCGGCGATGTCGGAAATCAATGTCACCCCATTGATTGACCTCGCATTTGCCCTGCTGATCATTTTCATGATCACAGCACCGCTACTGGAGCAGACAATTGATATTCGCCTGCCTTCCGAAACCCCACGGACGCAGGAACAACCAACGGGAGATGTGGTTCGGATCTCCCTGAATGCGGATGGGGAACTTTTCTGGAACCAGGATGCAATCGCCCATGACGATCTGGATCAACGTCTTGCGAACCTGAGAGAGATGGGTGATAATCCTATAATGCGGATCCGTGCCGACGCCCAGTTGCCGTATCAGCGGGTGGTCGACATCATGGATTTGCTGAAACGCTATCAATTGAACCGCATCAGCCTGGAAACCCAGGCTCGCTAACAACCAATGGGCTTTGACTAAGACAGGCGATGAGACGGGACACCAAATCGGCATTCTCAGCTTCGCTGACCCTACACCTGATGTTCCTTGCCGGGTTGTTTGTCATTCCTTGGTTGCTGAGTCTGCGTGAGGAGCCTCAGGAATTGTTTTTTGAGCTGGTGACTCTTCCGCCCGAGGGGGAGGTTACTGAAGCGGAGCCGCAACCGCAACCGACGCCCCAGCCGGAAGAGCCCGTTCCCGAGGAATCCTCCTTGCGGGTGCAGGAGCTGGAAGCCTTGGCCGAATTGCCGGAGATCGACTTGGAACGTCTGCGTGAACCTGAGCCTGAGCCGGAGCCGGAACCAACGCCAGCCCCAGCCCCGCGGCCAAGACCTGCTCCCGAGCCAGAACCAACCCCGCCTCAGCGAGTGAGCTACGAAGAATGGCGGCAGGGGCGCAATCTGCCAAATCAACAGTCCCAGCCCGCACCGCGTCCGCGCCAGACAGCCCCCCGACCACAGATCGATACCCAGGTGCGAGAACGCCTGCAGAGTGCCCTTTCCGAAATTACCTATGACCGCACTGACCGCGCCTCATCGGTCACGGACGACCAGATGGCCGCCTACATATCCGCCCTGAGCCAGCGCTTGCAGACCGCTTTCGAGCCCTCCGGCAACAACTTCGAAACCGAAGTCGAATTCCAGGTACTGGCAAACGGCCGCTTTGGCAGCATCCGCATCCTGCGTAGTTCCGGCAATAATGCCTTTGATGAAGCCGTCCGCCGCACCTTTCAGCGGACCCAGCCGCCAGGCTCTCCTCCCGGCAATAGACCCTAGACCTTCACCCTGACTTTCAGAAGCACAGATTGACTTAGGCGCAGCGGTCTCCGTTGCGCAGCCAGATAATCAGAAGGGGCTCCTGGCCCGAACCGGCGGCCTACCATACACTAACAATCACGCTCCGCGTATGCGGTGAGTCGCGGTGTTCCCAGAGGAAAAGGCCCTGCCAGGTGCCTAGCAGGAGTTGACCGTTGTGGACGGGTAGGGTCTCGTTGCTGCGGGTGAGGGCCATTTTGATGTGGCTCGGCATATCGTCGGGACCTTCCAGGGTGTGGCTGAAATCGGGATCGTTCTCGGGGACCAGGCGGCAGAGCCAACGTTCCAGGTCGCGGCGGGCGGAGGGGTCGGCGTTTTCCATCAAAACCAGACTGCAGCTGGTGTGCATACAGTGGATGTTGGCCATGCCTTCGCGGATTCCAGAACGCCGGACCACCGCATCCACCGCATCGGTGAATTCGGTAGTGCCCTGGCCCCGTGACGATAGCTTGAGTGTTTCCCTATGCATTTGCCAATGGCTCCGTGCTGGCGCGGTTGAAGGCACTGACGACGGCAAGTAGACTGCCCAGTTCACTGTTGGCTTCGATACTTGCTCCCCAGAATGCGCGTTTGTCCTTCTCGCGCTGAATCTGGATAAAGGTGATTGCTTGGGCGCGAGAGCCGCGGTTGATCGCTTTCTGCGAGTAATCGACCAAGCGGAAGTGCTTCCAACCGGCTCGACTGATCGCATTGACGAAGGCCGCAATCGGCCCATTGCCCTTGCCGGTAATCTTGAGCTTTTCGCCGTTGTGAATGACGTCAGCCGCAATTGAAACCTTGTGGAAATCGTTTGGGTCGCTGGTCAGGTTGTAATAAGTCAACTTAAGGGGTGTATCCTTTTTCAGATACTCCTCTTCGAAAATGTCGCGGATCTCGTTGCTGGTCAGTTCAGAGTTCTGGGAATCGGCGACAGCGGTAGCGACCTGACCGAATTCGGGGTGCATGAGCTTTGGCATCTCAATTCCATACATCTGCTCCAGCACATAAGCCACTCCACCTTTGCCACTTTGACTGTTGATCCGGATGATGGCCTGATAGGTTCGGCCGATATCCTCGCAGTCAATTGACAGGTAGGGCACTGCCCACTCCTTATCCTTTTGCTTCTTGCGCGCATCCATGCCCTTTTTGATGGCATCCTGGT
>JBJHBN010000136.1:0-6369 GCA_050485505.1 Opitutales bacterium
GCTCTATCCACCTGATAGCCTTTGACCTACCTGCCGCGAACCGAAGCTGGGCCCGGGAGTGGGTACGTCTGAATTCCGGCCAATTGATTGAGATAAAACCCTGAATCTGCCTCAGCGGCGAATCCACACAGACATTTCGGCGACCGACCATTGGAACTTGCGTCCATGCTCCCGTATCGAAAAAGGCAAGTCAGCCCGCTTCATACGCTCAAAGGAAGAGCCTATCCGCCCGTCAAGAACTTCCAAAGTCGTCCCCGTCGATGGCCGCCCACCAATCCAGAAATTGGGTCCCGTAAACGATTCCAACCAAGTATTTGGCGTTGTCAGGATTAACTGCCCTCCCGGCTTAACCAATGTCGGAAGCCGTTCGAGCAGCAATTGCGGGCGCGGCAAACGGCACAACAGATTGGCTGCCAGTACCACGTCAAACTGCCCCAAATCAGATCGAAGGTTCTGTGCATCCCCGACTTCAAAAGAAACCTTGGAACAATCCACGTCTGGAACCCTGGCTTCGGTTGACTTCATTATCTCTCCGCATTCGATGTATTCGAATGGCAGGACCCGCTCGCGGCATAGCGTACGTGCAGTCAGAATAAATGCATGGCTGAAATCGATACCAATCACCTCATCGCAGTGACGGGCCAACTCAAATGTCGATCTCCCGACCGCACAGCCCAAATCCAAAGCCCGGGAGGGATTCGGCAAACGCCACGGATCCAATCCCTCCGAAACACAGCGTTGGGGAAAGCGCAGACCCGACTGCGGACCGTCCGCCCAAGGCATGTTGGCCGTATCCTCTCCGTAATGGAAAAGCAGGTATTCCTGTAGAACACGTTGATTCTCATAAAAGGACTCGGGCATCCTACAAGCTCAGCGCCATCCCCGGTGAAAGGCCACTCAAAAAGCGTCCTGCAATAAAATGACAACCGCCAGGAAGAGCCCGTAACGGGCCAATAAGCCTCCCGCCGTCGCCAATTGGATGTCAAAGTCCTCGCGGCTACGGGCTTTTGGCAGTCCCCAGACAATGCGCGCGGCCGGAGGCGCAAGACTCAACAAAAGCAGAGGCAGCAAAGAATCCAGCCAGGCGGCCAGCCCAAACGGAAAAACCATTGCCAGCAAAAGGAAAGAACGACACTCCCACAGGACGAAATCCTTACCCAAGCGAACGGCAAGCGTACCCTTACCCGCCGTCCGGTCAGTCTCAACATCCCGGTAATTATTGATTGCCAGCAGCAACACTGCGAGACCGCCGATTACCGTGCCAGTTATCCAGAGCACAGCGGCTTCGAGCCCTTCTCCCGCAGCTGGCAAAGGTACCAGAAAGTGTCCCACTTGCACGTAGTAGGTCAGACTGGTCGCTACCCAGCCAAAAAACAGCATCACAAATACGTCACCCAAACCCAGGTAGGCCAGCGGATATGGACCGCCGGTGTAGGCAACCGCACACAGCAGGCACAAAACTCCGATCAGGAGGAACCACCAGTCGCCAAAAGCGAGCAGTCCCAAACCAAGGACAAATGCAACTGCCGCATTAACAAACAACGCCCGCTTCATGCTTTCCGGTCGAATCCATCCCGAGGCAACCGCTCTGGCTGGCCCCATTCGCTCAGGAGTGTCAGCACCTTTCAGGAAGTCGTAGTAGTCGTTGGCATAGTTCGCAAGAATCTGTACGGCAAAGGCAAACAAGAGACACAACAATGCAGGAAGCCATTGAAAGCTCTCCACATACGCTGCCCAGGCCGAAGCCGCTATAACCGGCGCCGCTGCAGCTGGAAGTGTTCGCGGCCGCGCCGCCAGTACCCAGTGTTTCATTTCAGTAGCCATTGATCTATCCCATTGCCAGCCAAGCAAACAGCGCCTGCACCATGCCAATTAAAAACCCAAGAATCGCACCCAGCCATTCGATACGCCTGAACTCCTTTTGCGCCAATTCGCGCACGATGCGCTCAAGCGCATCCAGATCAAATTCAGCGACCCGCTTGGTCACCATGTGGCGAATGGCAATGCGGGCTTCCAGTTCATCGACAATCTTACCCATCAATTTGGGGGCCTCCTCGGCCAACGCCTTGCGCGCACTTTCCTCGACCCAGGCAATTACCCGCTGGTTGTTCATCGCTCCAATCACCGGCATCTGACGGATTTTCGGCGCCAAACGCTCTTGGACCAAACGCCGCGAAAAGTCATTCAGCCACTGGTCAATCGGCAGCTTGTCGAGCTCCTCCCGCAATACGTGCTTCTGCAAGATCTCACGCTCGACAATATCCCCAACTTTTTCGGCAATCTCCACTTGTCGACGCGGAACCAGCCCCTGCCAACGCCAGTGAAAAAACCGAATCGGCTGACGCGGGTGGAAGAGCATGCGAATAGCCAGCCAGTTCGTCAACCAGCCGATCATGGCCCCAATTACGGGCAAAACCAATAGCCACCAAATTCCCATAAGCGCGCCGTTAAAACAGATCCTTCCCCTCTGGACAAAACAAAACGACCGGTGTCGCTAAACACCGGTCGTTTGAAATCAGTTAACTGCTGGAAATCAACCGCGATCGCGATTGAAACGGCCTCCGCCGCCGCCTTGACGACGACCACGGTCAAAACCGCCGCCTCCACCGCCGCCGCCGGAACGGCGATTACGGTCGAAGCCACCACCGCCACCACTTTGGCGGGGAGGACGGTCTTCAGCGGCGTTCACACGAAGGGCGCGCCCCTCGAGTTCCGAACCATTCAAAGCCTCGATGGCAGCTTCGGCCTCTTCGGCCTGATCCATCGTTACAAAAGCAAAACCTTTGGATCGCCCAGTGGCGAAATCCGAAATAATTTTAACCCGGGAAACTGCTCCGTAAGAACCGAACATTTCACTGAGTGCATCTTCACTTGTAGAATAGGGCAAGTTGCCCACGTAGATATCCATTGCTATAATCTTTAAAACACGCCGTTGCTTTGGTCAAACAGTGCAAGCGCAACGGCGTTCCGACCTGACACTGTCCAATTCTCACCACAGTTTGGTCGGCTTGCCGATACACACCAGTCGAGACTTAGAATGACCATCCTGAACCAAGCCGAACCAAATGCAAGCGTAATAAAAGACCAAGTTTTCGTGGTTTTAGATCGCAGAATGCGGCGAACTCTCCCAAATTTGACGATCAAGCATCCCGGTGCTTTCAACAAAAACCTCCCAAATCTATATCCCCTACCATGAGTTATACTATTGGCCTCGACTTCGGCAGTAATTCCGTGCGGGCACTTATAGCCCGCTGTGCCGACGGCAAGGAACTGGCTTCCGCCGTCGAAAACTATGCCAGCGGCGAACAAGGAATCCTGCTCGACTCCAACGATGTACATTTGGCGCGCCAGCGCCCTCAGGACTGGCTGGACGGCCTTCAATCAACGGTCCTCAAGGCGCTCGAGGAAGCTCAACAGTCCGACCCGGAATTCTCCGCTGATAAGGTGGTGGGTATTGGGGTAGACGGCACCGGCTCCAGCCCGCTGCCTGTGGATGCGCAAAACCGCTCACTGTCCGCACACCCACAGTTCCGCGATAACCTCGCTGCCCAATGCTGGCTATGGAAGGACCACACCAGCCATGAGGAAGCGGCCACAATCACCAAAATCTCACGCGAAAAATACCCGCAGTACGTCGCCAAATGTGGCAATACCTACTCATCCGAATGGTGGTGGAGCAAAATCTGGCACTGTAAGAATGTAGCGCCCGAGGTTTTCGAAGCAGCCCACTCCTGGGTAGAACTCTCCGACTGGGTGCCCTCTGTGCTGGCGGGCGTCAAGGACCCCACCGGGATCCGACGCCAGGTTTGCGCCGCCGGCCACAAGGCTTTCTATGCGGACGACTGGGGTGGCCTGCCGGAAAAGGACTTCCTCAGTGAATTCGACCCAGCCCTCGCGGATCTGCGGGACCGCCTTTACGAGAAGGCTTATGACGCATCCCATCCTGCAGGCACACTCTGCGCCGAATGGGCCGAGCGCCTGGGCCTGACCGAGGGCATCACCATAGCCATGGGAGCAATGGACGTACACTACGGCGCCATTGGCTGCGGCATCGAAGAAGGTGTCTTGGTCAAAGTAATCGGCACCTCCACCTGTGACTGTGCTGTCGTTTCGGCGGATAAGGAAGTGCCGGACATCCCGGGTATTTGCGGCATAGTGAAAGGCGCGATCCTGCCCGGATACTACGGCGTCGAGGCTGGCCAATCCGCGGTGGGTGATATTTTCAAATGGTGGGTCGAGGGTGTCTGCAAAGGCTCTGCCGACCTCCACCGCGAATTGACCGAAGAAGCCACACGGCTGCGACCCGCCGAAAGCGGTTTGCTTGCCCTGGACTGGAATAATGGCAACCGCACCATTTTGGTCGATCAGCGTCTGACCGGTCTCGTTCTTGGGCAAACCCTGCACACCAGCCGGGCGGAAATCTACCGTGCCCTGATCGAAGCGACGGCTTTCGGCGCACGCATGATTCTCGAACGCATTGAATCCTACGGGGTTCCGGTTCAGCGCATCGTCTGCGCCGGCGGCATCGCAGAGAAAAATGCTTTGTTGATGCAGATTTACGCAGACGTCACGGGTCGCGAGATGCAGATCGCTCGCTCTGGGCAGGCCTGCGCCCTCGGTTCTGCAGTATCGGCAGCCGTGGCGGCCGGTGTCCACGCAGACTTCGCAACCGCCCAGAAGGCGATGGCAGGCGTCAAATCCATCACTTACAAACCCAACCCAAAGGCGGTGGAAACCTACAATCAACTGTTCCAACTCTACCGCAAGGTGCACGACAACTTTGGCGGTCAGGAAGCCACGGATCTCGGTCGTATCATGAAGGAACTCCTGAGCCTTCGTGAACAAGCCACCAAAGGCTGACCCACGCCAACCCTACCTTCAACTATCCAAACAGAAATACCTCCCAACTTATGAAAAGCATTCCTCAACTGGAAATCTGGTTCGTTACCGGAAGCCAACACCTCTACGGAGAAGAAACGCTGCGTCAGGTGGCGGATCACTCCGAACAGATCGTAGATGGCTTAAACAGGGACGCAAAGCTCCCTTACAAGCTCGTCTACAAACCTGTGGTGGTCTCTCCTGAAGCCATTCGCAACCTGGCCCTCGAAGCCAACAACACTCCCTCATGCGCAGGCTGGATCTGCTGGATGCACACCTTTTCGCCCGCAAAAATGTGGATTGGTGGCCTCACCAGCCTGAAAATACCAATGCTGCACCTGCATACGCAGTTCAACCGTGACCTGCCCTGGGAGAGCATCGACATGGACTTCATGAACCTGAACCAGTCCGCCCACGGCGACCGCGAGTTCGGCTTCATCAACAGCCGCCTGCGCAAAGAACGCAAGGTAGTTGCCGGACACTGGCAGGATAAAAAAGTCCAATCACGGGTCGACGCCTGGATGCGCGCCGCAGCAGCCTGGAAAGACTGGCAGGGCGGCCGCTTCGCCCGCTTTGGCGATAATATGCGGCAGGTGGCCGTCACTGATGGTGACAAAGTGGCCGCAGAGATCCGCTTCGGTTTCACTGTCGACGGTTACGGCATTGGGGATCTGGTCGACAGCATGAATACCATCTCCGAACAAGCGATCGACGAGTTGATTCAGGTCTACCTCAAGGAATACGAGGTCGCCGAGGAGCTCAAGCCTGGGGGTTCGAAGGCCGAGTCCCTGCGCGAGAGCGCCCGTATCGAACTAGGATTGCGAACTTTCCTGGAAGCTGGAAACTACAAGGGCTTCACAACGACCTTTGAAGACCTGCACGACATGCCACAATTGCCCGGTTTTGCCGTTCAACGCCTGATGGCCGATGGCTACGGTTTTGCTGGCGAAGGCGATTGGAAAACCGCCGCGCTGGTGCGGGCGATGAAGGTGATGGCTGAAGGGCTCGAAGGCGGTGTCTCCTTCATGGAGGACTACACCTACCACCTGGCCGAAGGTGATGAAAAGGTGCTGGGTTCGCACATGCTCGAAATCTGCCCAAGCATATCCGCAGAAAAGCCACGCGTGGAAATTCATCCCCTGTCGATCGGCGGCAAAGCGGATCCATTGCGCCTGGTCTTCGATGCCCAAGGCGGCAGCAAAGCCCTCAACGCATCCATCGTGGATCTGGGCGATCGATTCCGGCTATTGGTGAACACGGTTGAAACGTCAAAGCCCGAACCTCTGCCAAAGCTTCCGGTGGCGCGTGCCGTGTGGAAACCGCATCCCGACTTCCACACCGGCTGCGAGGCCTGGATCCTGGCAGGTGGAGCCCACCACACGGGCTACACGCCGGCGCTCAGCCCCGAGCATTTGGAAGATTTCGCTTCCATGGCCGAAACCGAATTTTTCCTCATCGATGAAGAGACGACCATCCGCGGTGCGAAGAAGG
>JBJHBN010000137.1:0-6328 GCA_050485505.1 Opitutales bacterium
GGGTGGATGGAATGGAGTTGAGACCGCTTGTCCAGGGCGCGGAGTTGCCGCGGGAGTTTGTCCACGGAGAGTGTGCCCGGGTGCCCACGTATGACAGCGGCATGCATTACCTCACCGACGGGAAGCAGAAGTACATCTGGTTTCCCGCCAAGGACGAAGAACAGTTTTTTGATCTCCGGCAGGATCCCGAGGAGCGGCACAACCTTGCCGGGGAGAAAGGCTTTTCCCATGGAGTGGAGCGATGGCGAAGCCGCTTGTGCGAGCAGTTGAAGGACCGTCCGGAAGGTTTTGTCCGCGACGGGCAATTGCAACCCCAGCCGGGGCCCACCCGGTTTTTCCACCCTTTGACCAACGCATAAATAATTCCACACCCTGCCACCGCGCTCTTGCCTGAGTGCTCCGACGCCGCATGCTGGGATAAAAACAAGGAAGGCGGAAGCCCTGTATGGAACTTCAGATTCAATCATTAATAACCGGTTTTCCGATGTGGGCGCTGTTGTTGTTCATCGGTGCTATGTTGGCGATGCTTGCAAAGGCGGCTGATGTGCTTGTTGAGCAGGCTGTACGGCTGTCCCGACAGTGGGAAATGGCACCCATGGTGATAGGTGCGACCATAGTGAGCCTGGGTACGACACTCCCAGAGGCAGCGGTATCTGTGACAGCTGCGCTGCAGGGCAACCCCGATTTGGCACTGGGAAATGCAGTTGGATCGATCATCTGTGATGCTGGGCTAATTCTTGGAATCGCGCTGATTCTGGGGCCTATCCCGTTGGACCGCCGGGTGGTGAATCGCCAAGGTTGGTTGCAGATCATAGCAGCCTTTCTGTTGATCGGACTGTGTATTCCCTACGGTTCTCTTTCGACCGTGTGGGAGGTAGGAGGGCGTCTGCCGCAGTGGGGTGGGTGGATTCTGGTTGCGCTGTTGTTTGTCTACATTGGCTGGACCCTGCGAACGGGCAAAGGGCCTGTGCTCGAGGCTGAAGTGCCTGCTCAGTCTGCAGAATCTCCCAAAACGCCAGCATGGGCCACTCTTCTGAAGCTTTCTGCAGCGATTGCCGTGGTCGTGCTTTCCTCCCATCTTCTGATTCCAGGAGTTAGCGAAGTGGCTGTGCGAATGGATGTGCCCAAGGCTTTGATCGCAGCCACCCTGGTCGCTTTTGGAACCTCCTTACCTGAACTGGTCACTGCCGTTGCATCGGTGCGGCGCAAGCGGGGAGATCTTGCACTGGGAAATATTATCGGTGCGGATATCCTCAATGTGCTGTTTGTTGCCGGGGCGGCGGCAGCGGTGACACCGGGAGGCCTGCAGGCCAGCCCTGAGTTTTTCCGGTTGCTGTTCCCGGCGATGGCCGGGATCCTGATTATCCTGCGTATTGCCTTCCATTTATCCGGAAAGGAACTGCGGCGCGGGACCGGTTTCTTGCTGTTGGGATCGTATCTGCTTGTCACCGGGCTTTCATACTTTAGCTAGGAACGGGTGGGCGGTTTTGCTCATGACAACCGAAAATTGAGATTCTAATTATGTCGAAGAAACCAGTAGTTCTGATTATCCGTGATGGTTGGGGAGCCAACCACAATGCTGAGCACGACGAATTCAATGCCATCAAGCTGGCCAAAACACCGGTGGCGGACCGGTTGACCGCCAACTGGCCGCGCACTGAAATTGGTGCCAGTGGCTTGGATGTTGGTCTGCCGGATGGTGTGATGGGCAATTCCGAAGTGGGGCACCAGAATATTGGTGCCGGACGGGTTGTTGACCAGGAGATCGTGCGTATCGACAAGGCTTTTGCCGATGGTAAGGTCGAATCCAATGAGGTTCTGAAAAAGGCCTTCACGAATGTCGAGTCTACTGGCGGTGCATTGCATCTGATGGGCTTGGTTTCCGATGCGGGCGTGCACGCTATGCTGGAGCACCTTTATGGCCTTTTGCGGCTCGCCAAAAAACGTGGAATTGAAAAGGTGTTTATCCATGCCTTTACCGATGGCCGCGATACGCCGCCGAAGTCGGGCATGGCTTATATCCAGGAGGTCGAGTCCCGTTGCAAGGAGATCGGTCTGGGACAGATTGCATCGGTCAGTGGCCGGTTTTGGTCAATGGATCGGGACAACCGCTGGGACCGGGTCGAGCGCGCATACCGCTGCCTGACCGGCCAAAAGATCGAGCGCACGGCGGAATCTGCGGAAAAGGCCATTCAGTATTACTACGACAATCCGCTCGATAGCTCCCGCAACGGCGATGAGTTTATCGTACCAACAGCTGTCGTGGACGACGCGGGCAAACCTGTCGGTCTGGTCCAGGATGGTGATTCCGTGATCTTTTTCAACTTCCGCGGCGACCGTCCGCGGGAATTGACCCGCGCTTTCATTGAAGACGATTTTGCCGGTTTTGACCGTGGCCAGAAACTGAAAATCTTCTACGCCACGATGACAGAGTATCAGAAGGGCCTATGCGATGAAGTGATCTTCCTCAAGCCGCCGAAAATGACCGATATTCTGGGTGGCTACATCGCGGACAAGGGTATTGCCCAATTCCGTTGTGCCGAGACGGAGAAGTTTCCGCACGTGACATTTTTCTTTAATGACTATCGCGAAGAGCCCTTTCCGGGTGAAGACCGCGCATTGATTCCGAGCCCGCAGGAGGTGGCGACCTACGACCAGAAGCCGGAGATGTCGGCCTTTGGCATTTGTGAAGCTTCAAAAGAAGCGATTCTGAGCGACAAATACGGGCTGATTGTGATCAATTTTGCAAATGCGGATATGGTTGGGCACACAGGTTCTCTCGAAGCAGCCATCAAGGCCTGTGAATCGGTTGATGTCTGTGTTGGACAGCTGCTGGAAGCCATCGACCAGGTCGATGGGGCCGCCGTCGTGACCGCGGACCACGGCAACAGCGATCAGATGTTTGTGCCTGACACCGGCAGTGCTCACACAGCCCATACCCTGAATCCGGTTGAACTGGTGGTTTATGGCAAGGGTTTGGAAGGAATTCGTCTCAAGGACGAAGGTAAACTTGGCGATATTGCGCCGACCCTGTTGCACTTGATGGGCTTGGAAATTCCGGACTCCATGACCGGTGACGACTTAATTCTCTAACCTCCTCTAAAACTATGAAGAAACCCAAAAAAGTGGCCCTTTTGACAGCTGGCGGGCTGGCCCCCTGCCTTAACAGTGCGGTCGGTGGATTGATCGAACGCTACTCCGAGGTCGATCCTTCGATTGAAATCATTTGTTACCGCAGTGGTTACAAGGGCTTGTTGCTGGGAGACTCAATTTCGGTCACTCCTGAAATCCGCGAGGACGCGCATTTGCTGCACCGCTACGGGGGCAGTGTCATTGGCAATAGCCGGGTTAAGTTGTCGAACGTTAAAGACTGCGTGAAACGGGGTCTGGTCAAGGAAGGCGACGATCCACGCAAGGTCGCGGCCGACCAATTGATCAAGGATGGTGTCGATGTGTTGCACACGATTGGTGGTGACGACACCAATACAGCGGCAGCGGACCTCGCGGCCTTTCTAAAGCAGAACGATTACGATCTTACAGTGATTGGTTTGCCGAAGACGATTGACAACGATGTTTATCCGATTCGCCAGAGCCTGGGAGCCTATACCGCTGCCGAGCAGGGTGCGGCCTATTTTGAAAACGTGGTGAATGAGCACAATGCCAATCCCCGCATGCTGATTGTGCACGAGGTAATGGGGCGCCACTGCGGTTGGTTGACGGCTGCGACGGCACTGGAATACATGGAAAACATCGATCACGATGCCTACATTCCAGAGCTGGGCCTGGACAAGGAGCGCCTGGAGATACACGGCATCTATATTCCGGAAATGCAGCTGAATATTGATGCAGAGTGCAAACGTCTGAAAGGTATCATGGACGAAATCGACAATGTGAACCTTTTCGTCAGCGAGGGCGCGGGAGTGGAGGATATCGTCAAGCAGATGGAAGCAGACGGCGAAGAAGTGCCTCGGGACGCCTTTGGTCACGTCAAGCTGGACGCAGTCAATCCGGGCAAATACTTTGCCGAAAAGATTGCCGAACGCATTGGCGCCGAGAAGGTTTTGGTTCAAAAGAGTGGCTATTTTTCACGAGCGGCTGAAGCCAACGAGGAAGACATTCGATTGATCAAGAGCTGTGTGGACACGGCTGTTGAGTGCGCCCTGCGCCGCGAGGGTGGGGTCATTGGTCACGACGAGGACCAGGACAACCGCCTGCGGGCCATTGAGTTTGAGCGCATCAAAGGTGGAAAACCCTTTGATGTGGATACGCCCTGGTTCCAGGAGTTGCTTACGGAAATCGGGCAAAAATCCTGATTATTTGGAGAAAAAATCGAAATCGGAGTTGACCTTATCTGAGATACGGGCTTCTTCTCTGTCTTTGATTTCGTGGCGCGGTAGCCAAGTGGTAAGGCCGAGGTCTGCAAAACCTCTATCGCCGGTTCGATTCCGGCCCGCGCCTCCATTTTTTCAAAAAGTAGCCGCGATCGCCCCGAGCGCGGAGTCCAGAATCAACGCTGGCAGAGTCGGATTCAGAAAGGCAGTCGCCTCCGGATTTCATCGGTGGCCCGTTGCCGTAGTTCGCCGCCTGCTGCGTCTCTGATAGCCTGCTGCCAAGCTTCTGTGTGAATGCGGATTTTTGGACTGGAGAGGCTGCCAGTAAGGGTAGCCGGGATTTCGAGGTTGCTGGCCCGTACGTTCTGACCGAAAGCTTCAATGCGTGCGTCCTTTAGCGTCACAGTGATGGGCAAATTCATTGCATCTGGATTGAATTCTCCGTCCGCATGAATGTCGATGGTTCCGGATTGAACTGGGAAACGGTCAGGATTGCTCATGGATGCCCGTATTTCCTCGACAGAAATACCGGTCTTTTGGACCTTCAGTGTCGGCAGCACCGTCTCTCCGTCGGGTTCAAGTTGGAGATCAATACTCAGCTCCTCCTCGGGGGTTCTGAGCCAGATACGGCCGGGCTCTTCGGTCAGGTGAGGCTCGCTGGCAAGGTTCCAGCCTGAGAGGTTGTAGCGTGCGGAGTCGTTGCCGCGGACACGGAAGTCCATGGCTTGTATTTCGTGCAGAGTGAAGCGCGGAGCGCTCCGCACCAGATTTGGTGAGCGCACTTGGCTGTATCCGAGTTCTGCCGCCCTGTCGGCCAGGCGATCCCTCCAACCGATTCGCTCTTCCTCCGGGTCCGTCTCGGAGCGCAGGCGAGGTCCCCATTGACGGTACAGGCGATGAGCCATCCGCAGGCGGTCCCGCCATTCGCGACCTTCCTCGATCCAGTCCAGTATTTCGAAGTCCTCGACCCCTTCCTCGGGTTCCTCGATTTCATCCTCTTCCGGGGCTTCAGGACGCTCATAAAGTCGTCCTGGCACGGTGCGTGCGGTGCCACTGCGAGGTTCGTGTATTTGCAAGGAATCGATAGCAAATCTTCTGCGCAAAAGGTCATCAACTCCGAAGCTGACTTCTATCTGGCCACTGCTAAACCGGTTCTGGGCCAGATTGTCAGGATCTGCCAAAGCAAGGGAAGACACATTCAAATGGCCCCGGAAAGGCGCAAAGTCGACCTCGCCAATATCGACCGAAGCACCGTTCAGGCGTGTGAGCTGCTCGCGTGCTGCGGCGGCAAGAATCGCTGAATCGAATACCAGTCCAATAACGATGACAATGGTAAGCACTGCTGCCACCAGGATCAATCCGAGCGGGCGCAAAGGGTTTCCGATGCGTTTTTCGGTGAGTTTATTCCAGTCGGCTTTCGCTTTGGTTCCGCCAAATAGTAGCCAGCCTACGATTTTCACGGACCGCCGGGCCATCAACTTGTTATACTTCTCGGAACCCTGTTCCAGCTGTCCCATCTTGCGCCGGAACTTTTGCAGGCGCGAACTGACCAGCCAACCCGCAGCGATTCCGAAGAGCAGACCAAACAGGATGCCAGCTGAGACCACGTAGTATTCAAGTCCTATCCAGGCCGTGACCGGCGCATTGGCAATGGCTGCGAAGAGACCGGACAAGGGTCCCTCAATTAACCAGACACCCAGGTGGAATTGGACTGGCAAAAGGACCCAGTGAAGGATCTGGCCTACAAGCATGGCCAGACCGAAAATGAATAGGTTGGCATTTATGAGAATCACCAGCAGCGGGAACAGCAGCCCCAGAAGTGGTGCTTGAGCAAATCCGGGATAAAAGGCGTAGAGTCCGCCCAAAATTGTTGCGGTGTAGAGGTGGAAAGGCGTTGCCTTGCCGCGGAGGAGTCGGCCAATTCTTCGTGTAATCATAGTGCCAAAATGGTTTGGATTTCAATCGAGACTTTGTGTTCCCGATGCAATCGTATAAGG
>JBJHBN010000138.1:0-6326 GCA_050485505.1 Opitutales bacterium
CCGAGTAGGCGGGCGGCGGCGGATATGTTGTTGTCCGCGACCTGCAGGGCACGTTCGATGAGACGGTCTTTGGCTTCCTCCAGGTTGAGGGGAAGGTCGTGAATTGCGGCTTCCCGGGATTTTTCCGGAGGGGTCGTCTTTTTTTCAGAAAGAGGTGTTTGGGCGGCTTGGGGGGCGAAGACGATGTGTTCGGCGCGGAGAGACTGGCCTCCGGAATAGATCAGGGCGCGTTCGATGGTGTTTTTGAGTTCGCGGATGTTGCCGGGATAGCTGTGGGCGAGCAGGCGCTCGCAGACGTC
This sequence comes from Opitutales bacterium, assembly GCA_050485505.1. Classification (GTDB taxonomy): domain Bacteria; phylum Verrucomicrobiota; class Verrucomicrobiia; order Opitutales; family Oceanipulchritudinaceae; genus JAFIGG01. The sequence goes on from JBJHBN010000138.1 coordinate 300, forward strand.
TGCGCGGAGCTGGGGGGATTTGACTTTGAGGTCGGCGGCGACGCGCTGGATGAAGTGCTCGGCGAGGAGGGGGATGTCTTCGCGGCGCTCGCGGAGGGGCGGGACCTGGACGTGAAAGTGCATGAGGCGGTAGTAGAGGTCCTGGCGGAATTTGCCCTCGGCGACCTTTTCCGGGAGGTCGACGTTGGTGGCGGCGACGACGCGGACGGATACCTGGTGGCCGCAGGTGCCGCCGACAGGGTAGACTTCACCGTCTTCCAGTACCCGCAGCAATTTCGCCTGGAGGGCCAGTGGCATATCGCCTATCTCATCGAGAAACAGGGTGCCGCCGTCGGCTTGGGTGAAATAGCCTTTGTGATCGGCGACAGCGCCTGTGAAGGCACCGCGGACATGGCCGAACAGCTGGGATTCGGCAAGATCGGCGGGTAGGGCCGAGCAGTTGACGGGGACGAAAGCACCCTCAGTGCGCGATCCGCCGTAGTGAATCGCACGGGCAATGAGTTCCTTTCCTGTGCCGCTCTCACCGGTGAGCAGTGTATTTGCTTTACCGAAATTTTGGATACTGCGGATGTCTTTCAGAAGGGACCGGAAGCTATTGCTTTGTCCGATAAAGCCGGCCAGTCCCCATTGGCGGGCTTCAGCTTCGCTCAGGACCGAGAGTTTGGTGTCTGCCCGGCTCAGGGCTTCCTCAGCCTGCTCGCGGCGCTCAATCTCCTGTCTCAGGTCGTGGTTGGCGGTTTCGAGTTCGCGGGTCAGGCGTGCTATGCGCAGGTGGGTGTCGACTCGGGCAAGGATTTCATCGATCTGAAAAGGTTTGGTGACGTAGTCGACACCGCCGGCTTGGAATCCGTCGACGAGGCTGGTGGTTTCATCGTTGGCGGTGACAAAAATAACGGGGATGGAACGGGTTGCCGGATTTGCTTTGAGGCGGCGGCAGGTTTCGATTCCGTCCATTTCGGGCATTAGCACGTCGAGGAGAATAAGGTCCGGGTTGGCTTTGGCGGCAAATTTCAGCGCGGTCCGGCCGGAGAGGGAGGCGAGCACCCGGTAGCCTTCGGACTCCAGGGCCCCCATCAGCGCGCCGACATTGGCGGAAACATCGTCGACGATGAGGATGGTTGCCGAAGGTTCGGGAGGAAATGTGATCGGGTCGTTTCCGGAGTGAATGGGTTGCTCAACTGCGGTCATGAGTGACGGGCCGAGTGGCTGGGATCGGCTTTGATTTGAGTGATTTGTGCGAGGATCGCCTCCGTGTCGAAGCGATCGATTAAAGGTTGGAAGGAGGCGGTCAGGCGCGCTGCGGTCGGATGTGCCGCGGCCAGTTCGCTGAGTCCACGGCGGAGGCCGCTGAAGTCGCCGATTTCGGCGGCGGCTTCCAGCGCTCGGAGGCGTTCGCGGCTGACCCGGACCTGAGCGCCGTCGGGCAGTGCCGGGAATTCTTCCTGGGACGCAAGCGGGCAGACCAGTTCTACCTGCAACAGCTGAACGAGAATGTCCGCGATTTGTTCGATCCGGATCGGTCGGCTGAGGTGTGCGGCGTAGGTGTTCAGCTGGGCCGCCTCCTGTTCATGTGTGAATGCCATGGAGGAACAGGCCACAACCGGGAGTGGATGGTCGGGATCCAGACGGTGGATTGCCGCAGCCGTGTGTCCGTCGTCGCTGGTCTCCCGGCGCAATTCCAGAAAGACAATGTTGGGCTTGAATGCGCTTGCCTGAGTGAGTGCGTCGGCACCGCTGCTGGCGCGAATCACCTTGCAACCGAGGGATTCCAGCAGTTTGACCAGGATCTGGCTGTGGACCTCGCGGTCATCGATGACCAATGCGCGGACGGATTCAGGCTCGGCCAATTGCACGGTGTTGGGTGAAGGTGTTCCGGATTGAGGATGCGTGCGCGCGGATTCAAACGACAATGCGAAGAAAAAGTTGCTGCCCCAGCCAGGACTTGAGTTCAGCTCAAGCGAGCCACCCATGACTTCGATTAACCCCCGGGCGATGCTCAAGCCGAGACCAGTGCCGCCCTTTTCCCGACCGGCGCGATCCTGTTGAAAGGGTTCGAAGATCGCCTGCTGGCGGGCGCGGGTGACCCCCAGCCCGGTGTCGATGACTTCAAAACGGTAATTTCCAGTATCATTGGTAGGCACGATGCGCAGACGGATCTCGCCCGCCTCAGTGAACTTAACCGCATTGGCAAGTAGGTTGACTAAAACCTGCCGCAATTTGCGTTCGTCGCCGTGGACCCAGACAGGGGCCTTGCCCAGCCCTTCGGCATAAAAGCGCAGGCTTTTCTGCGCGCAGCGCGGTGCAAACATCGCAGTCAGGCCTTGCACAAGCATGGAGAGGTCAAAATCGACGGGGTCCAATTCCATGCGTCCCGACTCGATTTTGCTCAAATCGAGTATGCCTTCAATCAGGCAGAGTAAATGGTTTCCGCCGGCGATAATCGCATTCACGGCGTCGTTGTCCTGGGCCTGTTGGGCTGCGTCACGTTGCAGCAGCTGGGCATGCCCGAGGATGATGTTTAAGGGCGTGCGGATTTCATGGCTCATCTCGGCCAGAAAGAGGGATTTTGCCTGATTGGCGCGGGCTGCGGCCTTCTCCGCTAGTTTGCGGGCATCGAGTTCGGTGCGGAGGGCGTCGTTCAGTTCATTAAGTTGCTGGGTTCGGTCTGCGACCCGCTGCTCAAGGACTTGATTGCTGCGCTTGAGGGTTTCCGCAGCCTGCCGCAGCCATTTGGGATCTTCGGGATGGAAATCCTGATTCGGCGTGAAGCGGAATTTCCAGATTCGTCCGGCGATGGGCATGTCCTGTTCATAACTCCAGGGAGGTCGCTCGTCCGGGCTGCGGCTGCGGGAGAAAAAAGCGTGGTGTTCGCCAGTGATGTCGCGGATATCGACATCGATTCCCCGGCACATCAGTGGAGCGAAAACTTCTTCAACGAGGCGCTCGATGTGGAAGGCGGCGAGGGCGAAGCCAAGTAGTTCATCGGTCTGCGGTGAGCGGATCGCGGTGACCACGAGAAATCCAAGGCGATCGCCGATTGTCTGTGCCAAGCGGAGTGGACTGGTGGCGGTTGGCAGGCCTGTGAGGCTGGCGCGTTCAAGGGCAGCGCGGCGGCAGGGCTCCGACCAAATGTCCAAACCGAGTACCGGGTAGTTGGGCAACTCTGGCTCGACAAAATAGACCGGGAAATAGAGTTTTCGTTGGCCTGCCAGTTGGATGCTGCCGTCGTCGGCTATCTCGGTGATGGAGAAGGTTTCGAATCCATCGCGGGAGGCAGATTGTTCGAACTCTGCACGCCTTTCTCCTTCTACCCGGGGAATCCACTCCAGGGCCTGCAGTTCTGGCAGGCGTTCGAGGGCGGAGCCCACAAAACGATTGAACTCGACCCGGGTAACATCGGGTTTGACCTCAAACAGTGCCTGCACGGCATGTAGAATCTCCAAGGCCCGCAGCATTTCACTGCGCAGCTGGTCCATGCGCTCGAGCGCCTCCTGCTTGGCTCCGGCTTCGGCTTCGAGGCTTTGCCTGCGTTCAATCAGGTCTGTGCTGGTCGGGCTCGACGGCTTTGGAGCCTGGCTGGATGGGATACTTTCTGTGCTTGCGGAGGACATGGCTGGGGCGCGTGCCCAAGTCCTAGCCAGCAGTTCGGATGCCAAGATAGGAACGCCAACCGCCCGACCAGGTTATTTCCTCGGCATTCAGTACTGCGTGCGGTTCACAGAGGAAGCCTTTGACCGGACTTCCATCGGCCAGTTGAATCGTGCCGATGCCAAGCGGGGCTGGAATACTGGCGCAGAAGCTGCCAAAGGCTTCCGCGCTCAGGCTCCAGATTTCCACCTCGATGCCGGGGCCGTCCGCTTCCAGATCCCGGATCAAGCCGGGTTTCTCCGGTTGGCTGTCCGGCAATGCGAACAGGCGGTAGTCCGGGGTCGTTCGGTCGGTCCTCACGAATTGAGCGCCACAGTCCAGCAACTGGTGGTTCAAAGGGAGGCCGCTGAGATGGGCGCCTACCACGGCGAGTTCAATGCGCTGGCTGGCGAAGGGCGAATTCGGTGAAGCTGTCTGGCTTGCTGATCTGACTTGCAGCGATTCCAGCATGACTCCAGTTCCGCCGAGTTCTCCGCCTAGGCTCGCTTGCATCCGGGCGGCAAGCTGAATGAGGGCATCGTCGCTAAACGCGGGAGCGAGCAGAGTAACTCCGAAAGGAAGTCCGTTTGGGCGAAAGCCCGCGGGCACTGCGACACCGGATAGGTCGAGCAGGTTGACAAAGTTGGTGTAGCGACCGAGGTCCGTGTTGCGTTGGACTGGTTCTGCAGCGACTTCCTTGTGGCTGAATATTGTTCCCGAGGTGGGCAGCAACATAAGGTCCATCTGCTGCCACTCCGCTTCGGCCTGGCGTCGGAGGTCTTCCAAGCGGTATGCTGCGCGGAAGGCATCCACCGCACTGAAGTTGCGTCCACCTTCAATAATCTTAAGGGTGGTTGGGTAGAAGGCTTCCGGATGGGTATCGATGAAAGGTGTTACCGCCGCCAGTCGTTCGGCGACCCAGGGGCCGGCGTAGAGGAGCTCTGCCGCTTCTTCGAAGGGTCGGAAGTCCATCTTGACAGGGATGCCGCCGAGGCTTTCGAGGCGCTCAATGGCACTCTTGAATAGCCGCTCAGCTTCCTTGTCGCCAAAAAACTCCAATTGTTCGGCACTGGGCAATCCAAAGCGAAAACTCTGCTGTGGATTGAAGGCCTTGCTGTTTGCTGGCTTGGGCCGACTGAAGGGGTCCTGTGCGTCGAATTGGGACATAACCTGTGCAATCGATTGTGCGTCGTCCACTGTCAGGCTGAACACGCTGACACAATCCAGGGAACGGCAGGCGGGCACTACGCCGCGGGTACTCAGGAGCCCTCGGGTCGGTTTCCAGCCGACGAGATTGTTGAATCCCGCTGGCACGCGGCCGGACCCTGCTGTGTCGGTGCCGAGAGCGAAACTGACCAGTCCCGCAGCCACTGCGACCGCTGAGCCGGAACTCGAGCCACCGGAGATGTAGCGTTCGTCAAAAACGCAGGAAGGCGCCCCATAAGGGGAGCGGGTTCCCACCAGGCCGGTCGCAAACTGGTCAAGGTTGGTTTTCCCCACCAGTATGGCCCCGGCATCGAGTAAAGTCTGAACGGCGGCAGCGGATGCCTCAGGGGTGTAAGCAAAGTCCGGGCAGGCGGCTGTGGTTGGCATACCCGCGGCGTCGATGTTGTCCTTGATTGCAAACGGTATGCCGAAGAGCGGTTTGCCAGGGTCGAAGTCGCCGAGGGCTTTGGCCTGCGCAATGAGTTCGGCCTCTGCTCGGAGGTGAATCCAGACCGCCTTGTCGCTGTAGTTGCGGATGCGGTCGTAGATTTCCCGGACCACATCCACGGGTGAGGCTTCACCGGATTGGTAGAGCGTGGTCAAGGTTTGCAGGTCGAGGCTCAACCGGTTCATACCGACTCCTCCATTTCAATGATCATGACCGCCTGCCCCGGTGTCAGTTGTTTGCCGGGTGGCGCAATTAATCGCTGTACTATGCCGCTGACCGGAGCTTCAATGGGCACTTCGGTCTTCATGGCCTCGACGATAGCGACTTTTTCGCCCTTGGCAACTTTGTCGCCTTCTTTCACGGGTACCGACCACATGTTACCGGCAATCGGCGAGGCCACCAGGCGGGCGTTCTCGCTGAGGTCAAAGGTTTCTGTCTCCGGTTCCGCAGGCGGCTCTTCCTCTGAAGCGAGGTCCGCGGAGCCGTCGGCGGCCCAGCGTTCCCGTTCTTCCTCGAAGGCTTTCTGTTGCTTGGATTTGAAGTTATGAATGTCTGCCGCCTCATCCTGCAGAAATTTCCTGTAGGTGGCGACTGAGAAGGTTTCCTCGCGGATATCGAGAGACACTTCGCCATGGCGAAAGGCTTCCCGGTAGGTGTTGACCTCTTTTTCCACCATTGGATAGAAGCGGACCTGGTCGAAGAAACGCAGCAACCATGGCTGGCCGGGTTGAAATTCCTTGGTACGG
>JBJHBN010000139.1:0-6325 GCA_050485505.1 Opitutales bacterium
GTATACACTCCTGCGTAATAAGAAAGCGACTCCTGCATATTGGTGGCATGCAGGTCATCAATCAATTCCCGGTTGACCACCTCCAGAGGCATCGGCAGGTCACGGATAGCCGTATTCAGACTGGTACCCGAGATGGCATTGGTTGCCCTGTAACCGCGGTCATCGGCAGCGTTAACAACAAACGGCGACAAGTCGTATATATCATCCGACTCAGGAGCCTGCGCAAAGGCAGGCGCACTCAACAGGATCGGCGCCGAAAGAATACAAATTGGATATCTTACCAGCTGGGGTAATTTCATTGGAACAACAGTTTGGTTTGGTTTTTATTTGGACAATAAAGATGGCACCCGAAATCGACAGAGTACAAGAACTGTCGATTTCCTGGTGCCATCGCCTTAATTTCTCAGATTTGCTGGAGGCATCCTCACTTGATCACATACACCCAGGTGCCGCTTTCCAGATCTTCGGGCTCAACAGCGTAAACCCAGCCACCCAAATTGTAGCTGTAAACCCAGGGAGCTTCTTCCACATACAAGACGCCCATCCAGTCGCCAGTGTAGACGAATCCGCTGACATCAATATTGTAACCACCCCACTGAGGAGCAGGTCCGGCTTCGCCAGGTTGTTCGATGACTTCACCTTTGGTCATTTGAACAGCATCAATCAGCCAAATATCTCCGGCGAATGATGTTCCTCCATCCTGGGCATTGGTGCTGAAATGGATCCAATTGATTGGTTGGCTGACTCCATTTGCTGTCGGACGGGACCGAAAAGCTGCCGCATCGCTGATAGGATTTGTTCCTGTATTCTGCAACATAATCGGCTCCAGATCATCAGGTCCCTGCAGATAGACAGTAAAGTTTCCATTTGAAACATCATCCCCGTCTACCTGAGTGAAAGTATTTCTGACAACGATCCACATGTCGTACCATTGATTGTAGGTAAAGTCAGGGTCTGGCTCTGCATGAAAATATCCATCATCGGCCTGACGGTAAAAGAATTCACCCCAAGAAATCTTGGCAATCGCATTAAGATGAGTCCAGGCACGGGTAGGATTACCCTCAGCATTCTGTCCCGGAGAAACATGCGAAGTACTGAAATGCCACGAGTTGCTGGGGCCTTCCATCATTATCCGCATATGGAAAGTCGCGGTCTCGCCCGGCTGAACGACAAGATCACCCGTTAGCTCTTTCATAAAGTGGGTATCGTGAAACGCTCCTCCATACCCCAAAGACTCGACGTATAAACCATAGTCGTCAACGTCCCCACCTGGGACAGGGAAAAACTCAACATACGCATCAACTGGCCCAGCAAGCAGCCAACTAGCTTCCGTCGCAGTCGGATCATTAAAGTCATCAACCACCATCCACTGCGAATGGGCAGCGGTCATGGGCAACGACGCGATAAGGGATAATAACAAGGTCTTCTTCATAGTAGATAAGTAGGTTCTAGATTTACGAGAGGTTAATTAACTTAACATAACAATTTAAAACAACCAAATTCGCAACGTGCAAGCAAAAAGAGCGAAATAACTGAAAACCTGAGCTTCGATTCAATTCATTTTTGTTATGTTATGTTGTATTGTTATTGACACCAGTTGCTTAGGCTCATTCTTTCCAGAGAAACCAATCAACCGCATCCAAGCAGAAGTAATGGACTCCAACTGCACAAACAACAATTTCAATATGAATCCTTCCGATCGCATCACCGCCAGCTTCGGCTACTTCCAGAGCGGGGGCTCTGAATTTGTCATCACCGAGCCCAACCCGCCGAGGGGCTTGATGAACTACTCCTGGAACGACAGCTTCATCTCTGCCGTCAACCAGATTGCGAGCGGGGTTGGGGCCTACAAGGAGCGGGCAGCGCAACTCATCCATCCGGCAGGCAGAGCTCTGCTCATCCGCGACGGGCAGAGGCACTTTTATCTCAGGGACAAGCAATCCGGTGAAACCGGCTGCCCAACCGGCACTCCGATCAAGGCCCAATTGGAGGATTTCAGGTGCGAGCATGGTCCGGGATATTCGAACTTCCGTTCAACGCTCCTGGGAATCGAGCTGTCCATGCGCTGGTTCGTGCCTTCAAAACAATCCTGCGAGATATGGTCAATAAGCCTGCGCAACACCAGGGAGACCGCAGCGGAAATCCAGCTCTTTTCTTTCGTAAACTTCCTGCTTCAAGGCTACTCGGCATACAGTGACTATTACAGTTACATCGAAGCCGAATTCCTCTCCGATTCGAACGCAGTCCATATTCACAACCGCGCAGTCGAACGCCCTCACAAATTTTTCGATGGTTTCATTGCATCAAACAGGCCGCCGTCAGCCTTTGACAGCTCACTGCGTCAGTTCCTCGGCAACTTCGGCGGCATTCATGCCCCCGAGGCCATCCTGCAAGGAGCTTGCCTGAACTCTCTCGCTGCTTGTGAAAAAGCCTGCGGAGTCCTCCAGCACGAGTTCAAACTTGCCCCTGGCGAAACAGAGAACCTGTCGATTCTCATAGGATCCTCCAGTGGTCCCGACAAAACGGCAGAATTGTGCGACGAACTGTTTTCCGGGGACGCAATAGAATCCGAGTTTTCAAAGCTGCTGGCGACCAAGGCCGAATTGCGCAACCGCATCACCATTAAGACCCCAAACCCGAAGGTCGATGCCGTAATCAACAACTGGATCAAACAACAGATCCAGGTCTATGCAGAAGTCGGTAGCGACAACGGTCGCGGTTTTCGCGATGCGATGCAGTTGCTCTGGGCAGCGGCTTCATTTAATCACGACTATGTGAAGAAGATGCTGGACGAATGCCTGCGTCACCAATTCAGCGACGGCCATACCCTACGCGGCTGGCTGCCCGTCGACGACCATCACTACTCCGATGGGCCTGTGTGGATTGCTCCTGTGCTGGATGCCTACATCAAGGAGACCAATGACACTGCCTTGCTAGACAAATTGGTCCCCTTCTTCGACGAAGGCGAGGCCAGCATCTGGGACCACATGCTTCGTGGTCTGCGTCATTCGGCCCTCGACATCGGCGAGCATGGCCTCATTCGCTGCCATTATGGCGACTGGAATGACTCACTGAATGGCGTAGGGATCGAAGGTCTCGGACAATCGGTCTGGACTACCATTGCTATAATCTACAGCTGTAAGGTAGGCGCCGAGCTCGCACGCAAGGTCCGAAACGACGAAACGGTCGCGGAGGAGCTGCTAGGCTACGCCAAGCGCCTGACCAATGCCGTCAATTCAAAAGCCTGGGACGGCGAATGGTATCTGCGTGCGATCAACGACCACGGTGAACATGTCGGGTCCAAAAAAGAAAACGAAGGCAGGATCTACCTCCTCCCACAAGTCTGGGCAATCCTGGCCGACATTACAGACGACAAGCGCAAGGCCCAACTGTTTCGAATGATCGACGAACACCTCGACTCGCCATACGGCTCCAAGGTGTTACACCCACCCTACACGCGCCCCAACGATCGAATCGGTCGATTAACACACTTTGTGCCGGGTATCTGGGAAAATGGATCTCCCTACTGTCATGCCAATGGGTTCAAAATCATCGCCGATTGTGTGGGCGGCCGAGGCGACCACGCCTACGCATCCTTTATCAAGGCGCTTCCCGACAGTCCCAGCAACCCATCGACTCATTCCGGTTGCGAGCCCTACGTCTTTCCCAACCAATACCTGGGCCCTGAGAACCCCCGTGCCGGGGAGACCCAGTTTGCCTGGATGACGGGGACGGCAGGCTGGTATTACCGTGCGATGACCGAATGGATGATTGGCGTTCGTGCCGATCACGATGGCCTGATGATTGATCCATGCCTGCCATCGCATTGGAAGGAATGCAGCCTGGAACGGGATTTTCGTGGCAGCCGCTATCGAATCAAAATTCTGAACCCCGAAGGCTTACAAAAGGGGCAACTCAATATCGAAGTGGATGGAACGACCCACCAAGGCAATCAAATCCCCATCTACAACGACGGCAAAACACACGAGGTATCTGTTACCCTTCTCAAAGAAAGAGTCGCCGCCGGTGTCCCCGAATAAGCCGCCGAAGAGGCGAAGCTATTCTTCCTTTCGCGCACGCCGGAGCTGGTCGGCAAACAGGGACTGCGGCTCGAGCGAAGTCCCCTCTCCGACCCCTTCCACGTGGTCGAGTGGATCGGTCTGCGGCAGGCGGCCAACAAGATTCACCCTATAGACCTCGCCGCTGGTCCCTATCACATAGCCATAGCGGGCCTGCTGGGAACGAACGGAAAACTGGAAGCGCTCTCCCTTCCCGCGAATATTCCAGAAGAGGCTGTGTGCAGCGCTTATATTGTGCTTGGGAGGACTTCCATAGGGCCGGTAGTGCGCATCAAAAAAGCTGTCCTCAACCAAGCACTGGTCGATCAAGTTCGAGTGGCTGAAGTGCATGTGATGATCGCTGCCCGCGCTGTCCGGCACCCCGGAAGCGGCAATGCCGCTGTGCCGATCCACACATTTATGGATCACATTGCCGGTCGATGCCATATGCGAGAACACAAACCCATGACGGTTGTAAGCGGCCAGGGAATCGGCGATCAGATTGTCCGCAGCGTGCTGGAGGCGATAATTGTAACCATTGCCTCCCCAGCCTCCAAACTGAACGCTTTGCATCTCCACCTCACTCAAGGTGACAAAGCGGCTGTGGTGGAGCAGAATACCATTGCTGAGCTTATGTATATTCAGCTGGTTTTGCTCGGGACGGAACGACGACACCCGACGCACCCAACAATTTTCCACACCGGTAAATACCATGAGGAAAGACTGGTGCACATCGTAGGCAGCCCGCTCAGGGTTCTGATTGTCCCTGTTTTCCCAGCCCTCTCCCGGATGCTCCAGGTTGCCAATCGAAAAATCTTCAAAGCCAACCTCCGTCACTACCTCTGCTGCCGGATGAACCCGAGCATTGTCCCGCCGTTTCATGGCATAGCGAATCGGCACGTCCAGCTCGAGCCGGCGATTGCTTTCATCAATTGCGACCACGCGCCTGGGGTACGCCAATCCGGACAACTGTTGAGCATGCCCGCTCCAGTCCGGTTCATTGTGTTCTGCGATCCATTCTTCCGTGGTATCCGTTCTCAACACAACCCGATCCTCTACAGAGAATGACTGCACAGACTCGACCGGTATCCAGCGGGTCGGCCCCATCAGGTCACTGCGAATAGCAACCGCCGGATCCAAGTCCGCCATAAAGCTGTGGGCCTGCGGCCCTTCGATTCGGATAACCTCCTTCGAGCGCATACGGTAGGAGGTGTTCACAATAAAGCTCCGATCCCTCCCTGCGCCGCGCAGAACAACTCCAGACACCCGAAACTGCAAGGCTGAACGTTGCCCATTCGGTGGCTGAACGAGGTATGTTCCCGCCGGTAAATAGACTACGCCCCCTCCGGCTTCCCCAGCTGCATCAATCGCCGCCTGAATAGCCGCCGTACTATCCTCCCGACCGGTCGGATCTGCACGGAATGGATTCTCCGTAACCCGAAAAACCGGTCCCACAATATCAGGAATGGGTTCTGCGCCTCCCCGGTAACCAACTTGCGAAAAATCCTGGATAAATTTATCAGTATAAAAGCTGACCGTCTCATCTGGTGGACTCCAATCCTCCGGATAGAGCACACTGCGCCAGGATTCAGTCTTCTCTTCGACCTTCCCCTCGCCGCTCACACATCCGGGCATTCCAGCTATCAACGCCGAAAGGCCAGCAACCAAGATACAGATTGTCCTCCCGACCCCCTTCACCTGTTCTTCAATAGCAAACATGCCTCAGGCTAATGCTTTATGAAAGTCAGAGGCAATCTCGACGGACAAAATTAGCGCTTACACGTTAAACGCCCCTTTCCGTTCTCCACTCTTTCCAGGGTTTACAACTGGCCAATTCCGCATAACTTGGGACAGCTTGAAACTATGATGACGGAACTCAGCTACCAACCACTGCAAATTGGCGATCGCAGCTTCAGCTCGCGGCTCCTGCTCGGAACGGGGAAATTCCCTTCGGGCGAGGCGATGCGGGATGCTTGTGCGGCTTCGGGATCCGGTCTGGTCACCGTGGCGCTGAAACGAGCAAGCCTGAAGGGCCCCGATGCCTTTGCCGATATTCTCGATTACCTCGAGTCCGAGCGCTATTTGATCCTGCCCAACACAGCCGGGGCAATGGATGCCGATGAGGCAGTCCGCATTGCCAGGCTGGCCGAGGCAGCGGGCCTTCCAAAGTGGGTGAAACTGGAAATCCATCCGGACCCGAATTACCTTCTGCCGGATCCGATCGAAACCCTGAAGGCTGCCGAAATCCTCGTCAATGAGGGCTTTAC
>JBJHBN010000140.1:0-5246 GCA_050485505.1 Opitutales bacterium
GCTCGGTTATCCCTGGTTGTTCCGTGAATTCAAGGCGGCATTGGAAGGCTGGCCTATTCCACCGACCCCGGATTTGTCCGAGCGCATAGCAGTGATGCTGCGTTACTGCCGGGAGTTGAATGCCCACAAGCACGAAGACGGCCCCTGGGGCTACCTCAATTGGATGCGTGCCCGGCTCAAATCCTTCACTAAGATTATGCCCGGTTGCCGTAGTCTGCGAACGCGCATCGACAAGGTTGAAAGCTACGAGGAACTTGAAGCCTTGGCCGTAGCCTATCTGGCTGAGCAGGCTGCACTCGAAACAAACGAAGATTTTGCCGGGCAACGAATCTAACGCCACTAGCATTCCACATTTTTCCCTTCGCTGCCGAAGGTGGCGAGGCGTTCGGCTTCCGGAACAGCTTCCGTGTTTTCGGCGAAGTAGTGAAACTGCAGAGCTTTGCGCCTTTCTTCGGAGTAGTTGCTTGGAGTCCCATGGGGCAGGAGGCCGTTGAATAGCAGGATTCCACCCGGTTTGAGCGGAACCGCAACGCAGGGTTTGCCCATAATTTCCGTATCGCAAATTTGCCAGTCCCGGCGTTTGAAGTGGATTACGGGGCCCTGCTGGTGACCCCGGGGCTGCACGTGCATGCAGCCGTTGGCGCGGGTGGCTTCGTCAAGTGCGATCCAGACGCCGACCACTTTGGTATCCAGAGGATAGTTGAAGTAGGCCTGATCCTGATGCCATGGCTTCTCGCGTCCAATCTTCGGCGGCTTGATCAAGGCCATGTCCTGAAACATGTTCGGCTTGCTGCCGATGATACGTTGGATGAGCGCGAGCAGACCCGGGTCTGTGGCGAGCTGTTGCAGGCGACTTTCGTAGTCGACAAAATACATCAGCTTGCGGACTGCATCCTGACGTTCCTCCACGCTCAAACTGTCCAGTTTTGCGGCGGCCTTGGCTTCAAAGGAGATGTGCTCAAAGTTCGGAACCCGACCCATGATCAAATCGAGTAAACCGTTTTTGGCAGCTTCGACGCTTTCCCGGTCGAACGCGTTCTCGATCGCCAGATAACCTTCCTGTGCGTAAAAGTCCAAGTGTTCGTCAGTGACGGCTGAGAGCCCATCAACTTTTTCGGCGATTACCGAGGTTTCGTAAAGGCGCGGATCGTGGTCGCCGTTGCCGTCGTCGATTCTTGGAATATGCGGCTGTGTTCGCGTTGAATTCATGCCCGCATTGTAGCAGGAAGAGTCGTTAAATGGTATTGTCGAATGCTGTATGTTTTTGTACTTTTCCGACATTAAATATGTTTATTGAGGATATCAGTTATTCTTTGGTGCGCTCTGGTCGGGTGCGCTGTGCGCCAGGTTGGTCTTGGGATGCCCGGATGGAGGACTTTGATTTGTGGTATGTCTGGGCGGGCAATGGCCGAATGTGGTGGGACAAACAATCGGTTGATTTGAGTGCGGGGACCTGCATGTGGCTGCGACCGGGACCTCGCTATTTAGCTGAACACGATCCATCGCGCCCATTGGGTGTTACCTACATTCATTTTACTGCCCAGGATGGAAAAGGGGCTGAATTGAGTCCAGAAAGGGTGCCTGGCACCAGTTTTGAGGTGCAGGATCCAGCCTTCTTCACGGTTTCGGCGGCAAAAGTGGTGCGGCTGATGCGGCAGGCGGAAATCGGTGGTGACGAAGTTCAAGCGCGGGATTGCCTGGTCCGGGCGGAGCGTTTGTTTGGTTGTTTGATAGATGAATTGTTGAGTTTTTCGGGTGCAGTGGAACCGGGGCCCATTCGGCGCCATCGAGCCGAGATCGAGCAGCAGCTGGCCCGGATCTACGAGCAGCCTGCGGCAGTGCCTACTGTCGGGGATCTGGCGCGTGAGGTAGGTCTGTCGCCGGATCATTATGCGCGGGTGTTTCGCGCGGTCAGCGGTCGTTCGCCGCGGGCTTTAATTCAGGTCGCTCGGCTTGACCGGGCGCGCCAATTGATGCGGGAATCGGCTTTGTCTCTGAGCGAGATTGCCGAGCAGACGGGCTACAGTGACGTGTTTCAGTTTTCGCGCCTGTTCAAGCGGCATACGGGCTTGGCTCCGTCTGTTTGGCGTGGGCAGGAGTCTGACTTAGAAGCTCCAAACCATGGGAATCACGGTAATGGAGACGATGAATGAAAGGACATTTAGTGGAATTCCGACTTTGAGAAAGTCGCCAAAACGATAACCGCCGACTCCATATACGTAGGTATTCGTCTGGTAGCCGATGGGTGTAGCAAAACTTGCGGACGCTGCCATTGCGACGGCGATGAGGAATGGCTTTGGGTCTACCGCCAGAGTTTCGGCCAGACCGATGGCCAGAATCGCCATAAGAACTGCCGCCGCGTTGTTGGAGAGGATCTCAGTCAGAAATGAGGTCAATAGGTAGACCAGCGCCAGCAACACCAGAGGTTTCAGGGGGTCAGCGACAAAGTTGGAGACAATGAAGTCGATCTGGTTGGCCATCAGCGCGGAAGCCCCGGTCAACTCCATAGCAGCACCCATCCCCAGCATGCCAAAGATGATGAACAGGATATTCCATTGGATGGCTTTGTAGCCTTCCTTGGGGCTGATGCAGCCGGTAAGGCAGAGAAATACGCAGGCGACGATTGCAGCTGCTTCGATACGGTACAAACCCAGGGCCGATCCACCGACAACAGCTGCAATGGCTGCGATGACCAGAGGCAGGCGTCCACGGCGGTCCTGTGCGGGGACTGGCGGACGGTCCAAAGTGATGATGTCCTCGCTGGTTTGTAGATTTTGGACTGCGTTTTCGGTGCCTAAAAGCAAAAGTGTGTCGCCGAACTCCAGCTCAATGGAGTCGATCTGGCTGCGCAGGTTGCGTCCCCGCCGGTGAATCGCCAGAACAACCATGCGGAAGCGTTGACGGAAATTGATTTCGGGAAGTGTTTTTCCAATAATACTCGATTGTGGCCCCAGCACAGCCTCGACGATCATACCCTCACTGGAGGAGATCGCTTCGACGCCTTCGCCCAGTTCCGAGGAAAGGTCAATGCCGTGTAAGGCCCGTGCTTGGGGCACACCTTTGGGGCGTGCCGCCATTACCAGGCGATCGCCTCCGAGGAGCCGAACACTTGCGATCTCGCCCCTGAGGGCGACTCCGTCGCGAATGACCTCGAGTATACGGAGACCGCTTCTTGCGCTGAGGGCTTCTTTGACTGTTTTATTGATCAGTGCTGAGTGGTCATGGACAAAGGCTTCCAGCAGGTATTCCCGTCTTTCATCTTCTGAAAGAATCGATGACAAGGTTTCCCGGGCAGGCAAAATTTTAGAGCCAAAAAGTAGCAAATAAAGGGTACCGGCTGCCAGTATGGGAACTCCGACCCAGCCCAGTTCGAACATATGGAAGCCTTCGAGACCCCGATCGGAACCGACCGAGCTGACGAGGATGTTGGTGCTGGTTCCAATAAGTGTACAGCTGCCGCCGAAGATAGATGCATAAGATAGCGGAATCAGCAACTTGGATGCGTGGATGTCCATCCTTCGGGCCAAACTCAGCACGATGGGCAGGAAGACTACAACCACCGGCGTGTTGTTTATGAATGCTGAGATTGTTGCGACTGGTAAGATTATGCAGAGGAGTAAGGGCGCATAGGCCATGGTAGGCAGTGTGTTTAGCTTACCGGCGAGTATATCAATCGCACCACAGCGCTCCAGCGCTGCGCTGATGATGAACATGGCCGCGACCGTTATTGGTGCCGGGTTGCTGAAGACCTTCAGTGCGTCATTGATCGGCAGCAAACCTGTGACCAAAAGGATAGCAAGGAGCGACATTGCCGTAAGATCTGGCGGTATTCTCTCCATGGCAAAGCTCGCCAAGGTGGCTATGAGCAAGACAAAGATAAGGATAATTTGCCAATCGAACATGTTCGGGGAAGCGATGCGCGGGGAGGTGGCGCAGTTGTTGAGCTATTTGAACGAATAGGCGCTGGAGACCAGCATGCGGGTGTAGGCTTGTTTGGGGGACTGGAGAAGCTCATCGCAGGGATTTTGCTCGACCAGTTTGCCGTCGTGAAGCACGACGATGTCGCTGCAGACCTCCTTGACGACGGCGAGATCGTGGCTGATGAAGAGGTAGGTGAGTCCGTGCTCTTTGCGCAGGCGCTGCAGCAATTTGAGAATCTCAGCTTGAATGGACACATCGAGGGCGGAAACCGGCTCGTCGAGAATAAGGACCTTTGGTTCGAGCATGAGCGCCCGGGCGATGGCGATGCGCTGGGCTTGCCCCCCGGAAAATTCATGAGGATAGCGGTCGAGGAAGCTCTCTTTCAGTTGGGTTTCCTCGAGCACTGTCTCGAGCCGTTTTTGGCGGTCTGCGAAGTTGAGGGTGGACAGCGCCTCAAGTGGAGCCAGCAGGGATTTACGGATCGTACGCCGGGGGTTGAGGGAGCTGAGCGGATCCTGGAAAACGAATTGGATATCCCGCAGGTAGGCCTTGCGGTCCTTGCAGAGCCAGTCGTCGATAGCCCGGCCGCGGTAATTCAGAACGCCGGAGTCGCGGTTTTCAAGTCCGGCGATGATGCGCGCCAAGGTGGACTTTCCACTGCCGGATTCGCCAACGATTCCAAGCGAACAGCCTTCCGGGATTTCGAGGTCAATGGCGTCCAGCGCGACTGTTTTACGGTCGGATTGGATCCCCAGCCAGCCACCGCTACTGAAGGTTTTGCGAAGGGCGCTGATTTCAAATAGCGGATCCATACGACCAGATTGCCGTTAAGCCTGCCTTAAATCAAGTTGTTACGTTGCACCGGTCGACTGGTGAATGCGCTTAGCCCTCGATGAATTCGCCGATGTTTCTGTATTTGTTGTATCGTCGTTCGAGCAGCTCTTCGGTGGGGAGCTTTTTCAATTCTGCCAAGTTGCGGCTGAGCGCTTCTCTGAGCGTTTCGCAGGCGGCTTCGATGTCGCGGTGAGCGCCGCCCAGCGGTTCTTCGAGAACCTCGTCGGCAATGCCTTGATCCTTCAGCTCACGGGCGCCCAGCTTGAGCGCATTGGCAGCTTTTTCAGAGAAAGAGCGGTCGCGCCAGAGGATGGCGGCACAGCCTTCCGGCGGAATCACGGAATAATAGGCGTGTTGCTGAACCAGCAGGCGGTCGACGACCGCGATACCGAGTGCACCGCCGCTGCCTCCTTCGCCAATGATGAGACCAACGGATGGAACCTTGAGCAGGGCCATCTCGCGCAGATTGCGGGCGATCGCTTCGGAGACGT
>JBJHBN010000140.1:5256-6297 GCA_050485505.1 Opitutales bacterium
CGGCAAATGCGGCTTTGGTATCGATGAAAGATATTACCGGCAGGTTGAAGCGCTCTGCCAGTTGCATCAGGCGCAGTGCCTTGCGGTAGCCTTCCGGATGCGGCATGCCAAAGTTGCGACGCAGGTTTTCTTTCACGTCACGACCCTTCTGCTGGGCGATGATCATGACAGGAGACCCCTCAAACCAGGCGGTCCCGCCGATCAGTGCCTGGTCGTCCCCGTAGCAGCGGTCGCCGTGAAGCTCCTGAAAGTCGGTAAAGATCCGGCCGATGTAGTCGAGCGAGTAGGGGCGTTTGGGATGCCGGGCCAGCTGCACACGTTGCCACGCGGTGAGGTCCGAGTAAATCTGCCGTTTGGTGGCTTCGAGTCGGGCTTCAATTGCCTTCATCTCCGCTGAAACATCAAAATTCTGCTCCTTGGAAGTCGCGTACAGAGCTTCCAGCCGCTGCTGAAGGTCTCTCAATGGCTTTTCAAATTCCAGTGTGAATTCCGCTTTTTCCATAATGTATGGGATGCAGGTTTAGCGAAGCGCCGTGGCATCTGTCAATGTTAGGTGACTGGGGCCGGATTGTCAGCTAGAAGTCCCAGACCATCGGAATGACCACCATTGAGACCAGAAACGCGGTGAAATTGAGCGGTAGCCCGATTTTAACGAAGTCCGTGAAGCGATAGCCACCGACACCGTAGACGTAGGTGTTGGTCTGATAGCCAATCGGCGTTGAAAAACTGGCGGACGCGGCAATTGCAGTAGCCACCAGGAAGGGCTTGGGGCTGACCCCCAGTGTTTCCGCAAGGCCGATGGCCAGCACTGCCACCAGCACTGCGGCTGCGTTATTGGACAGCACCTCGGTGAGAAAGGCCGTAAGCAGGTAGACCAGAGCCAGCAACACGAATGGCTTTAGCGGCTCAGCTACCAGATTGGAGACAATGAAGTCAATTTGGGTTGCAAGCAGGGCGGAGGCGCCGGTGATTTCCATCGCCATGCCCATTCCGAGCATCCCGAAAATGATGAACAGGATGTTCCACTGCACCGAATTGTAG
>JBJHBN010000141.1:0-6258 GCA_050485505.1 Opitutales bacterium
ATTCAACATCGTCGAAGCGGTCGGCAGATTTTCTCAGACGCAGGCGCTCACTGGCGCTGTCACCCTCC
The DNA here is from genome assembly GCA_050485505.1 of Opitutales bacterium. Classification (GTDB taxonomy): domain Bacteria; phylum Verrucomicrobiota; class Verrucomicrobiia; order Opitutales; family Oceanipulchritudinaceae; genus JAFIGG01. The sequence goes on from JBJHBN010000141.1 coordinate 69, forward strand.
GCGTGGTCGATACGCCAGATCATGTCCATAACAACACCTTCCCCCTGAATCGCCTCAAACTGGAAGACTTGAACCTGCACCCGGATTCCGGGGTCGGTGGGGCGAGGAATCGGATAGTAGCTGACAGAGCACATGCCGGTGCGGGCACTCAGGCGAAGGGCGAGTGTTCTGGCAAAACCCTCACTGAAGGGCTCTGCCCATCGTTCTTGCTGCGTGGTCCCAGGGGAGCCATCGTTGTTGCGAAAGAAGATGCGCTGACTGTTGAGGTATTCCGGTATATGCGGACGACTGATGTGCAGTGTCTCCTCACGGCTGAATTCGCCGTCGTAAGCGCTGACAGCCGCAAACTGGTCGAGCATGAACCAGCGGGTCGTATCTGTCTGCGGGTCCAGGTTGACACAGGCGGTCACAGTTAGAAGGCAGGCGCTTGTCAGAAGTCCCTTGAAGAGGCGATTTTTCATCAGGTCAGCTTTCACGGTTCAGATTGGAATGGTAGATCCTCGCGGCCGGACAGAAGAGAGCGTGGATTGCGTTCAAGGTATTGGATGAAGGATCGCAGTGAGCGGGCCGCACGCGACCAGTCGCGCAGCGTTTGCTCCAATTCTATTCTGGAGTCGGATTGAGGAGAAAGAAAGTCAGCCCCAAGGGCGGCAAGTTCGTCGATCCGCTTCATGGTGTGGTTGGCCGTCGATGCGAGTTGCTTCAGCTCCTCTGCAAAAGCCTCCGCATCGTAGCTGTCGAGGGCCTTGCCGATGTCGTTGGCCAGCGTGTCGATGCGTGCTGCCGCTGATTGCACAGCCACCAGGGTCTTGTTGACCTCACCGGATTCGATGAAGAGCTTGAAATCGTCGAGAATGCCGACAATCAACTCGTTTAGCTCGGCAAAATCTATGGATTCGAGCGCATCCGCAGCCCCTTTGAGGATGCGGTTCAGGTTTTGGTTGAGTTGACCGAAATCGATCTGTTCGAGGTTGGAGATGATGCCAGCCAGGTCGTTTGTGATCTGGTCGGTTGAGGAGGGTATGGTTGGAATTTCGACCATCTCGCCCTCCCTCGCCAAGTGGCGGAAAACTTCGCGTTCCGGCATGAAATCCAATTCCACAAACTGTTGTCCGGTGATGAAGCTTTCCAGATTCAATTGAGCGGCCAAGCCTCGTTCGAGAGAGCGCTCGATGGCGTCTGGGCTGAGGATGGAGGTGTCGGCAAGTAAGTCGCGCTCAAGGCGGGCAAGGTCGATTGCGATGACTACCGGGATGGCCGTTGAATCGTCGCGTTGATCCGGATGGCGAATAGATACCTGGGCGACGGTCCCTACGGGGACTCCGCGAAATTTCACTGCTGAACCTACCTGTAGGCCATTCACCGAATGGTCGAAAAACAGTAGATATCGACCGGTTTGGCCAAAAAAGGAGGAAGTGCCCAAGGTCATGACCAGCGCTGTGGCTGCGATGAGAGCAAGGGTGACAAATCCACCGATCAATTTTGGGTTGGGCTTTCTCATGTGTGCGCTGGTTTTGAAAGTTCATCCGCATTGGCACCTCGTCTCAAGAAGAATCGGACTCTCTCCGGGCTGTTCGGATCGTCACGGAGCTTTTTTGGGGGACCGTCCGCCAGTGCGCTGCGGGTTTCTGCGTCGAGGAAGAGCGCATTGTCTGCGATCGTAAAAATACTGTCCAACTCGTGAGTCACGACCACAATGGTTGTGCCCAAGGCCTCGCGCAGGTGCAGAATCAGGTCATCCAGACGGCGCGCACTCAGTGGATCCAGACCCGCCGAGGGCTCGTCGAAAAAGAGGATTTCGGGATCCAGCGCCATGGCCCGTGCCAATCCGGCACGTTTCTGCATGCCGCCACTCAATTCCGCTGGATAGCGTGCACCAAAACCCTTGAGCCCAACCAGTGAGAGCTTGTATTCAACCATGTCCGCGACCTCTCTTGCATTCAGGTCAGTGTATTGCTCAAGAGGCAGGGCGACATTTTCAAACAGAGTCATCGAACTCCATAAGGCGCCACTTTGGAAGAGGATGCCGAAGCGGCGTCGGATGTGTTCCATCGCCGCTTCGTGTGGTCCCACTCTTTCACCGCCAATCGTGATTTCACCCGCGCTGGCTGCTTCCATGCCGGCCAGGTGACGCAATAGGGTGCTTTTACCGCAACCGCTGCCGCCCATGATGACCTTGATTTCACCGGTGTGCACAGTGAAATTGAGATCTTGCATGACAACAAAAGACCCGTAGGCGAGGGTTAGGTTTTTGGCTTCGATCATGATGTCGTTGCTGCTCATACGCCCAAGATGTGGAAGATGACTGCGAACACGGCGTCGACGATCACGATCCAGGTGATTGCAGTGACTACGGCAGAGGTCGTGGCGCGGCCAACGGCGGCAGCGTCTTTGCCACAATGCAGGCCGCGGTAGCAACCTGCGAAAGCTATGATTACGCCGAAAAATAGAGACTTGAAGACACCCACAAATACATCTGTCAGCGCAACGGCCCTTATGGTTTCATTGATGTAGGTGCTGAAGGTCAGGCTGGAGATTGAGACAGAGACAACCATGCCGCCGGCGATGGAGATGACATCAGAGAGAATAGTCAGTAATGGCATCATCAACACCAGGGCGAGCACCCGCGGCAGAGCCAGAAAGGCGACGGGTTCGATGCCGAAGGTCTTGAGGGCGTCGACCTCTTCATTGACCCGCATGCTGCCGATTTGCGCGGCATAGGCGGCACCGGTGCGTCCGGCCATTATCACACCCGTCATCACGGCGGCCAGTTCCCGGGTCATGACCAACCCGACCAAGTCGGCGACATAAATATCGGCCGCAAACTTCTGCAGCTGGATGATGCCGATGAACGCGATGATGAGGCCGGTCAGGAAACTCAGAAGCGCGACAATGGGCAGGGCTTGCACACCCGCTTGCTGGATCAGCATCCAGAATTCACGGAAGCGAAAGGGGGTGCGTCCACGCAGCACTGAACCAACGTCGAGAATCAGCTGGCCCATGAAGTGGGTGTAACGGCTGATGCCTGCAAGGGCATTGAGGGTCCAGACGCCGACTTTTTCATTGAGACCTGCGCTGCTCTTTTCCGACTCTTCAACCGAGGCTTCCGGAACCGCCTGAGAAAGTTCCAACAGCTCCTGCACTGCGTCGGGCAAGCCGCTGGTGTCAATGGAATGACCTGCGTCCCTGCCTGCTTGGCAAACCCGGGCGAGCGTCATCATCAGCGCGCTGTCCCAGGCTCCCAGGTTGGCGCAGTCGAAGGCCCAGTCAGATCGCTTGTCGGAGGACATTAGCTCCTGAAGCATTTGCCTGGCCGCTGGTCGTTCGCTGCGTAGCAACCAGTCGCCGTGCAGCCGGATGATGCTGCGTTCATTCGGTTCGCACTGTATTTCAAAAGCGGCCTGGCGGTTGGGTTCCATTGAATTAGATAAACATCGTCACAGTAAAGATTGAACCGGCTTCAGCCGATTGTCGAATCTTGTAGGCAGACTGCTGCAGGGTCTGCCCTTTAGCACAGGACATTGACAGGGGCATTGGGTTGCATAGCTTCTGCTTAAGGCCAGATGGCCGGTCCCTCTCTATGTTTCGTAAACGCATTATTGTGATTTTTCTGACGCTGCTGCTCGCCGGTGCAGGTTCTGTCTTATATTTCAACGCAACCCCAAAAGATAAGTTGGTCAAGGTTCTGCCGAACAATGGTCCCAAGGTGGACCAGCAGGAATTCCGCCGAATTTTGGATAATCTGCTTGAAACCAGCATTACAGAGGGCAACCGCATTGAACTGCTAAAAAATGGTGAAGTTTTCTACCCGCGTAAACTGGATGCCATTGCCGCCGCGGAAAGGTCCATTACGATGGAGACCTATGAGTTTTGGGGCGAGGAGGTCGCCTGGGATTTTGCCCAAGCCTTGATGGAGCGGGCCGAGGCGGGAGTTAAGGTGCACTTCATTGCCGACTACATCGGCTCGGTGAATGCCGACAACGGTATTTGGGAAAAGATGGAGGATGCAGGTGTTGAGGTGGTGCGATGGCGGCGTCCTTCCTGGTATCAGAGTGGCCGCTTCAATCACCGGACCCACCGCAAACTGCTGGTGATTGACGGCAAACTGGGCTACACTGGTGGCGCCAACACAGCAGACCCGTGGAAGGGTTCGCCCGAGACCGGTGGCTACCGCGAGAATCATTTTGAACTCGAAGGGCCGATTGTTGGCTACTTGCAGGCGAGCTTTTTGGACAATTGGTTGAGCGCTACCGGCGAGCTTCTGCTGGGCGAGGCCTATTTCCCGGAGCTTGAGATGAAGGGGGATCTGGAGGCACAGATGGTGGTCAGCTCTCCCCGCGAGGGGAACAAGCGGATCCGCTTGCTGTTCCTACTGGCGATTGGGTCGGCCAATGAGCATTTGCGAATTGCCGCGGCTTATTTTTATCCGGACATGCAGGTTAAGGAAGCCTTGCTCGCCGCCCGCGAACGTGGCGTGACGATCGATATCCTCAAACCGGGCGAAGGGGGTGAAGACGATTGGGTACGCTACGCTTCGCGCAACCGTTGGGGAGACCTGTTGGAGGCGGGTGTGCGCATCCACGAATACCACCCGGTGATGTACCACGCTAAATCGATTATGGTGGACGACCAGTGGACGACCATTGGTTCCGCGAATTTCGACAATCGCTCTTTCCGCATCAACGACGAGGCCAATGTCAACGTCTTCGATGCCGGTTTCACGCGGATGATGAATGAACAATTCGATGCCGATCTGGAAACGGCTGAGTTGGTGACTCTTGAGAGTTGGCAGGCGCGCACCTGGCGCGAACGCATGATCGGCTGGCTGGGCAATGCGATTGGGCCGCACCTCTGACAGGCAGGTGAAATTGCTTTTGCCTTTGGTGCTGTGGTGGTTCTGATCAGTAGAACATGAAATCGTACTACCGTCTGGGATTTGTTTTTGCCTGTATGGGTTTGGGATTCGGTTCCGCGTCTGCGTTCGCAGAGGAGGCCGATGAGCGGCCAACGGTTTTTATTGCCGGAGATTCCACTGCGGCCGCCGGCTCGGGAGATGAGCAGCGGGGCTGGGCTTGGGCCTTTGCGGACTTTTTTGACGCGGAACAGGTTCGCATTGAAAACCGCGCCCGCGGCGGCCGTAGCAGCCGTACTTTCATCACTGAAGGCCACTGGGATGCGCTGCTCGAAGACCTCCGTCCTGGCGACTGGGTTTTGATCCAGTTCGGGCACAATGACGGCGGCGCTATCAATGAAGAACCGCCGGGTTCCACGCGCCCGTTGCGTGCCCGTGGTTCTCTACCGGGCATTGGCGATGAGCAGGAGGCCATCGACAACCTTGTGACCGGTCAGCATGAAGTGGTTTATACTTTTGGCCATTACCTGCGGCAGATGGTCGAAGCGGTTGAGGCCAAGGGTGCCCATCCGGTTTTGATGTCGCTGACAGTTCGCAATATCTGGACCGAGGGCCGCCTGGAGCGGGGTTCTGGTCAATTTGGCCACTGGAGCTATCAGGTGGCCCGTGATGCGGGCATCCCTTTTATCGATGTCAGCAACCGGGCGGCGGACCGTTTGGAACCGATGGGGCCGGATCTGATGGCTTTGCTGTACCCAAGGGACCATACTCACACCGGCGCTGCTGGCGCGCGGGTCCATGCGAAGGTTGTTTTAGCGGGCTTGAAAGGATTGCGGCCAACGCCGATCCAAGACGGGTGGCTGAATGAAGCCGGTCAGGCGATTGAAGCCGATGGCCTGAGCTGGCTCGGCTTGCCCTTTCCCGGGCACGCGGGCTTGAACAGCGTTTTTCTGATCGGCGATTCGACCGTTCGCAATGGCCGTGGAGACGGGGCCGGCGGCGAGTGGGGGTGGGGAGACTTTTTGGACGAATACCTCGAACTGGAGGGCTGGAATTTGGTCAACCGGGCCGTTGGCGGCCTCAGCAGTCGGACCTTCCGCACTGGCGGATTTTGGGACCCGGTCAAGAACTGGCTCAAACCTGGCGACGTGGTGGTCATCCAGTTTGGCCACAACGACAGCGCCGCCTTGAACGATGACAGCCGTGCCCGCGGCACCATTCGCGGCACCGGCAGTGAATGGGAATTCATCCACAATCAACTGACCGGCAAGCCGGAAGTGGTCTTCAGCTACGGCGAATACCTGCGCCGCTACATCGCAGAGGTGCTGGAGTCCGGGG
>JBJHBN010000142.1:0-6246 GCA_050485505.1 Opitutales bacterium
CCAATGACTCGCATAACAAAGAAATTGTATACCTCCGCGTCTACCAGGTAGACAACTTGTGAAATATCGACCAGCCACCAGCAGATGGCGTCAGTGTCTGCCGAGCAGACATACTGGCGATGGAAAGTGCATGTGATGCGACCAATGATTGATCTGCTGAATGCTCCGGAGGAACAGTCAGAGTGAGGAGGGCGTTAGAGGACAGTTTAAATAAATTGATGCATCTAAGGTGCTGGTTAGATCCGGTTACACACTGAAGACTGACCTGTTACATGTGAGCCTTGTCTGGCAGGCAGACAAGGCAGGCACGGAAAATGAAAAAACAGTATCCGACAGTTATTGTGATTCGTAATTGAGGTCAAGAGTGGTTGGGATGTACAGATGGTGTAGCGTGATTCGAGAGGCTGCAGAGGTGAATGAGAACAACCTGTGAAGTGGTCTTGGTCCACAAAGATGGGATAGGGAGATAGGTGGAGCAGGGGAGGGCGGTAAGCAAAATTTCTAGCACTAGCGCATGGCGAGCTGAAGATTGAATCTACCGGATATGGATGCAGAAGATACTATGTCAATATCAGCGTGCGCACGACCGTTCATATACGCGTAAACTCGCTTGCTTTTGTGGCCGGTTGCCCGTGGAAATAAATAACTCTGAAAGGGTAGGGGAGGGGTCCGGCAGCCAGTGTTCCTGGTGCTCTGGCAAAGCCGAATAATAAGAAGAGCGATGGCCGATGAAACCGCATTCTGGCAACAATCATGAGCAGGTTCCTGAATTATAAGAAATTTTCACGTTGCCAGTGACAGGCCAGCATATAATTCGCTGTTCATAGGTTTCATAACACACTGATAATACAAAGACAAAAAGCAACAGAATGAGCACTAAGCTGATGCCAGCACGATTTTCCCATCAATAGAAAGTGCCGATAAAAGCGTGGCGGACACACGCCAGAGACATTGCTGGTATCAACTCATTGAGGTAGTGTTATTGGCATATCAGGTATTTAGCTAAAGGTGTGCGACCAACGTGACCAGCATCAATAGAAGCCGGCAAATAAGTTTCCCACATTGGGCTACGGTGGGATGGCTGGACGCAACTGCAAGAAGAATGGGAAAGCTGCTCCAGCTAGATGATGCAGTGTGGATCCTGTGGCAGGGTTATAAGAAAGTTCGTCCCTCAGACCCATTGGAGCCAGTTTTCGGGGATGGTGTATGGGAGCAAGAAAGTGACAATTTCAGAGGATGGCTTATTCATGTCGGTTACTCCGAACAAGATTCGGAACGAATGATTGCCGCTTTGGACCAGTACCGAGCTATCGCTAGAGCAGCTCCAGAGAGATTGGGGAAAGTCGAACAGCCGAAAAATTTGGAACCTGAGAAAGGCGCCAACGCTGAACAAGGGATTGCTGACTTGAAGGGGGAGGCTTGGAGGGGAGACCTGTCTTCAACTAATGAGACGCATCCTAACATCCCTGCAGTAGACGCCCGTGCGATGGCCCTTGATGAGGGAGGGCAGGGAAGGAGCGCTTTGGATGAATATCGGCCGATACGAGTCAATATGGCGTTCCATGCAGGCCACCTTTACTATCCGACGAAAGCACTCGTTCGTGGACGGGAGAGGACACGCGGTGGTGTTGTCCGGCATTTCGAGCGCACTGAGATCGTGGTAATCCGATCGGATAGGACGATGCAACGTGTAGTGCAGCCAGAAACCGGCAGTGATTCCAATAGCGCTCAGCAGGTACTGCGGCTTACCGATAACACCATTATTGAGGGTCGACCCACGGCACCACTCTCTGGAACCTGGAGCTGGCAATCCATACAGGCCTACCTGCAGGGTGAGCACTCATTGTTTGATCTCCGTGAGCTGGTTGTGCGGGTTCACGACCATATTCGGGCAAAGGTCTGGCTCCCGTTGGATGCGGACTACTGGCTGCTGTCTCTGTCTGTGGCAGCTTCATACCTGCAGCGAGTGTTCGATGCGGTACCTCTGATACTCCTTGTGGGGCCGCACGGATCGGGAAAATCAGAGCTCGGTGAAACAATCGCTGAGGTCGGCGCGAATGGACACGTGATTAGCCAAGCGTCACCGGCAACCATGATCAGAGCGATTGATGAGTCGGGTGGATTGGTTGTAATTGACGATCTGGAAGCGATTGCCGCTCGTGGTCGTGCGAAGCACTCGTTCAGTGAAATGGCCCAGGTCCTGAAAGTCGGCTACAAGCAGGCCACTGCTACGAAGGTCATCACTGATGGCCAGGGTAAGCCGCGATCGATGCACTTCTTTGGGATTAAGGTGGTGTCCAATACAGGTGGCGCTGATGAAATTCTGGGCTCAAGAATGCTACGCGTGGCCACCAAACCGCTCCCGGAAGCATCACGAAAGGAGTACTCATCTCGTAAAGGTCGGATGGATTCCGCTGAGCTCCAGCAACTGCGGGATAGTTTCCACATTTGGTCATTTGATAACGCCAGAAAGGTTTACAGCACCTACCTGAAACTATTCAGTGACCGGCACCGGCGTGAGGATGAAATTGTTGCGCCGTTGAAGGTCATGGCGCACATGTGTGGAGATCCCGCGATCGTAGAATTTTTGGAAGAGGCAATTACGGCACAGAAATATAGGTCTCGGCAGGAGTCCTCCATCGAGGAGGCCATGTATGACATCTGCAATGATCTTGCACACCAAGGCTACCGGGAAATTAGTCCAACCCACATCTCTCTGCTGCTAAGGCAGCATTTAAATGACTCCACAGACCCTCGCACATCCGTAGAGTGGGTCGGAAGGCGGCTACGCCTTGAAGGAATCGTTGATGAGCGGGGAGGGGGGCGTAGACGGCTTTTTAGTTCAACGTTGAGAGTTCAGCCATTTGCTGATGATTTCATATCGAAAGTTGGCCCGATCAACTACTCCGGTGAAACGGACCCCTTAGCCTTCTGCAAGAATACCCGCTGCGAGAGCTGCAACTTCTTCAAGCACGCCTGTCCGGTTGCTCCAGGCCGCAGGCGTCGTGAGAGGCGATAATCTCATCCAGGGGGATTGGGTGCCCGTAATGGTACCCCTGGAGTTTGGTCACACCAATTCGGGCCATCCTCTGCCTATCCTCATCGGTCTCTATGCATTCAGCAACTGTGGTCATGCCAGTTTCTATGGCAAAGCGAACGGTTGATCGAATAGCGACCAGGTCGTTCTTGCTGACCGCGGAACGGGAGACGAAACTTCCGTCGATTTTGATGACATTGATGGGCAGTCTGGCCAGCCATGACAGAGATGCCGTACCGCTACCGTAATCGTCTAGAGCGACGGAGGCGCCAGTGGCGCGAATACGAGTTAGTGCGTCGCGTAGCGCTACCTGATCTCCGACAATGCTGCGTTCGGTGATTTCGATAACGACACTGTCGGGCCGTCCAGTTGACCTGATAGCAGCACAAAGAGAGCGCAGGAACGCATGGTCGAGCAGTGATCGGGGCGTAATGTTGATGCTTAAACCGGGGAGGCGAGTATCCCGAAGCAGTGAAAGCGCTTGACCCGCTATGGCCTGATCCATCTGGGTGTTCAGGTGCAAGGTCTCTGCGGCCTGTACGATGCCGCCACCAGAGATGATCTGTCCATCCTTATCACGGGCACGAAGCAACACTTCGTAGGAAAGTGCTTTGCCCGTGTTTGAGCACACGATGGGTTGTCCATAAAGTTGGAGCTCACCGGTTTGAAAGGGTGAGATGGTCAATAGGTGCCTGGCGAGCATGTTCCATCGCTGACGCTGTGCGGCTGAGTGGGAGGAGGGCGCGTCACTCTCAGCTCGAAGCGCAGGGACAACGGTATTGCCCAGCTCCGATTTTGCGAGTTCAAACCCTTTGTCAGCAACCTCCATCAAGTTCTCTGCAGACGATCCATCTTTAGGCCAGGTGGCTACACCGCCATAGAGTTGGATTGAGAGGTCGGAGTGGTCCGTTGAGAGCTTACGAACCACCATTTGTATTTTCTTGATGCTCTCAAGCCCTTCGGAGGGGATGACAAGCCAGAATCTGCCACCCTCACCATCGATAACTGATACATCACAAGTGGCGGGGGCAAGCACGTGGGCAAGCTCCGATAACACTTGATCCTTCGCTTTGTCGCGGAGGTCCAGACTACCATCAAGGCCAACAACGGAACGGAATGTATCGTAACCCCGCAAACCGAGCACGACGAGCGAGCCGGCCGGTGAGTCGCTAAGCGAATGACGGATAGACTCAGCAATCAGCGTATCAGGATCGGAGCGCCTTCCATGCAGTACATGTGAGCGCTGAGATTTCCCATGCCGGAGACTGCCCAGGCGGAAAACCGCCAGAGGGAAGATCGCTGCTGCCAAGGAAAACGAGAGCAGATAGGTCATGTCCGTTGCACAATCCTAGCGATATAGAGGTAGTCCCCAAAATGAGGCTAGGAAGCCGTAATGGGGCCAGCGAAATTATTCGCATAAGTTTGAGAATGAACAAATATGCGAAAAATATGGGCGACACACCTTAAAGATAGGGGAATATGTGTCGCAGGGCAACCGAAGTTGCGAATTCGCTTGGCATCGTGCGAATTACGAGTTAGGCTAGTCAGCATATTAACCGCAGGAGTTGAGCGTATGCTATGCGTTGGTCTGGATGATGGGTTCAACGAAACCAAGGTGGTGCTACCCGATGGGCGGTACGTGAGTATTCCCTCACGTGGCCGTGCTGGCGTGCCCAGCACAATCAACATTCGAGGGGAGGACGTTGGAGTCGCCTCCTATGAAACAGCTGAAGGTGCGTACACGGTTGGGGAGGCCGGAGAGGCCGATTCGACCAAGTCCGATGCCTATCCCGTCTCAGCCCTGAATCGTGTCATCGTCTCACACGCACTGCGAGTGGCGAATGTTGCGGATGACATTTTCGCTGTCACCGGACTTCCGATTCGCAAATTCTATCGCCGGGCGGGACTCAACGAGCCGCTGATTCGTGAGAAGTGCGCGAATTTGAAGCGAAATGATGTCCGTTCCTCCGACAGCACCCCGTTGGCACGGATCTGTGAGCATGAGGTTAGAGCCGAAGGTATCGCTGCCTGGCTCGACTGCGTGAGCCACGCCTCTGGCGACGGCGGTGCTGAGATCGATGCGCAGAAGGCAAAGGATCGAATCGGTGTTGTTGACATCGGTGGGCGGACAACGGATATCGCCGTTATCCGGGACTGGGAGCTGGATGTTTCCAGAAGCACCACCGTCGAGATCGGTATGTTCACTCTGCTGGAGGAGATCACCGAAGGTGTGACCGAGGAGTATGATTTCTCCCCTACCTTCGAGCAAATTGAGCAGGCCAAGGCTACCGGCTTGTTGCGAATGCAGGGGAAGGAAAAGGACGTCAGCCATATCGTTGCCGAGGCGAAACGTCAGGTGGTTAAGCGAATTGAGGCAGTGGTCATGCAGCAGTTCGGTAATCGCGCCTCGGATATCGACCAGGTACTGTTTGTCGGGGGAACCAGTGGCTATTTGGCCTCTGAGCTGAAGGCCTGGTACCCGCATGCCATCATTGCCCAGGAGCCTGGTTTCGCGAACGCACGCGGGATGCTTCGGTATGCCCAGCTGCTTCAGAAAGGGTAAAAGGGTAGGGCGCTTCAGTGCGACATCCTCTCAGATTGTCTCTGTACGATGATGACCCGCAGGATGCGGCGATACTGGATCATGTCGCGCAGTTCCCAAAGCGATCACACCGGCGTCAGGAGGCCCTGCGCCGGCTCCTGATTATTGGTTACAGCGTGATGGTGAGAAACCTCCCTATTGAGGATGCCATGGCGGCATCAATTGACAGGGAGGCACTCGCATCTATATCGGCATACCTTGCAGTCAACGGCCATCGGCCTTCGCAGGGAAATGATGTTGCCTCGCTGAATGGCACTCCGAAGTCGCCTTCGTCGGTGCCAGAGCCGGTCTCTGTTCCGATGCCGGATCACCCAATCGCGAGGCCGGCTAACAACGAGACTGCAGAAAGCTCTGGTTCGCCATCGGCTTCATTGCGTGCCGGTGGTGGTAATCAGAGGGAGGAGCCGGTACTTCCTGAAGGTCGTGATAGCAATGTGAGCGATCGGGCAACCGTTGTGCCAGTGGAGGATGCTCCGGTTGAGCCGGAAGTAGCAACCCCAGTTGGTGGAAAGATGCTCGACCCCTTGGCAAGGATTCGACCCAAGGGGGTTAGCTAGCCGTGAACGGTAGAGATAGGTTCAAGAATGACGAAGGGGCAATGCTGGTC
>JBJHBN010000143.1:0-6238 GCA_050485505.1 Opitutales bacterium
AGATAAGGGTATTCAAATTCAATTCGTTCGGACAGATCCTTTACTACACTATACCAACTACAAGCCCAGTTTCATGCTGAAGTGCCTGAAACAGCATCCCGATGCCAAGCGCATCCTCTACCTGGATCCGGATATTGTCATGACCTGCCCCTGGCACTTTGTCCAGGGATGGATCGACAGCGGCATTGCCCTATGCGCGGACGTCAATCATTGGATGCCTCACAACCATCCGATTAGACACCAATGGCTGGAAATCATATCCAGAGAGGGACTATCTGTTCAGCATGCTATGGACCTCTACTTTAACGGAGGAATGCTAGGTGCCACTGTAGACAGTAAGGAATTTATTCAAACTTGGGAACAATTGATAAAAAACTGGGGTGCTGAATCCAACCCTACAGATGGAAAAGGAAACATTGAAGACTGGAGAAAAGGCGGACGATGGAATCGCTTGCATTCGCCCGACCAGGACACTCTCAATATCGCTGCCATGTCCTGGCAAGGACAACTCGCCTCCGTTGGCCCTGATGCTATGGCATTCGAACCAGGAAGCGTATTATTTCCGCATGCAATTGGCAGCCCCAAACCATGGGAGAAAAATTTCGTTAAGGAAGCACTCGCGGGAAATCCCCCTTCAAAAGGTGACAAAGCATTTATCACCTTTACAGATTCTCCAATCCAAGTATTCGCGAATGCCCGAAATCGCCTCCTATCTGTGTCGATGAAATTGGGGTCTGCCATTTCGAGGATCTATCACCGCAATGTATAAACTGCTCCACAGGACACGTTGTGCGCTCCAATACATCAATCAGCCGATACTGGGCATTGCGGGTGGATACCACTATGGAAATCTCGGGGATATGGCGTTGGGTGCGAGCATCCAAGCTTTAGCCAAGAACGTAGGAATATCCAGTGGACTACAAACTATCTACAACCTCAATCGATGGCCCAAAACAGAAAGATTAATTGTTGGTGGAGGCGCCCTTATCGATAGTCGCACTCTGGACATCATTTTCAAGCAGTATAAGAACCCAGAGACTGTGGCCATCTGCGGTGTCGACATCGAAGACTATGAAGCGCTCCATACCCACAGGAAATCCTTACTAAAAACCGCTTATCTTTCAACGCGCAGTGAATTCCAGGCACAACAAGTAAACGAGATTCTTGGCATGGAAAAAGCTATGTTTCAACCCGACATAGCGTTCTGTCTCCCCGTCCCCAAAAGGGCCAAATCAATTGAACACCCCATCGCAATTTTAAACGTCTGTTCTCGATTCGTTTCTAGAGATCCAACAATCACAAGAGATCAGAATGTCACCGGCAATCCCAACCTTGAAACCTTAAGCCTTTCGTACGACAGTCTCTTTGTCCAATCTGCTTCGAAACTTTCTTCAGTGGGATTCGATGTCATCCATGTCCCCTTCACTCCAGACGATGACAGATTCGCGAGAAACCTTTTCAAATCCAGTCCAGTGAAATGTCTTCAATACACAGCAAATCCATTCAAGGTATTGGGCCTATTTCAGAATGCCTCATTCGCTATCCCAAGTCGCTACCACTCTCTCGTATTCAGTCTTATTGTCAACTGCCCGGTCCTTCCCTTCGCGTACGCTGACAAATCTGTTCGGTTGTTAAATGAACTCGGTATCAACAAAAGGTGCTATTTGGACATTAATGATCTCGCCGAAATCCATCCCCTGAAAAAACAGCTCGAGTCTCTGCCTTTGACAATACCAGCCGTCTCAGATGAAGTCGTGAGAAACCAAAAAGCAGGGGCCAAGTCAGCCATCCAAACTGCTCTTCGGGCTCTGAATCTCTACAAGTGATCGATCCCTTCATCAGGTAAATTAACTGGCTGAGTCCAGCGTTGCACAAGGCACCAAACATAGGCTTTGAACCTGTCCATATGAAGGCCGTTGATACCAACTCCACGAATCGACTTCAAAAATTGAATTCGAGAATTCAATCACAATGTCGTCTATTGGAGCGGGCATTAAAGAAACTATCCCTGAATTCAAGGTATCACAGCGTCTTTTACGGATGGATTTTTGATACCTTCGTCAGGAAATTTAGATTCGACAAACTGAGCATTTCGATCCCAAGGAGTCTAACAGATAGGCCCTTCAGAAGCCGATTTCTTTGGGACGTGTATGAAAAGGCTGAACGCAGGTTAGTTAAAAAATATATACCCAGTGATGCGATTGTTCTCGAACTCGGTGGCTGTCTCGGCGTTGTTTCATGTGCAATAGCGAACCAATTGAATGACTCTTCCAACCATGTGGTTTTGGAGATGAATCCAAAACTCATACCGGTCTTAAAAGAAAACCTTTCAATAAATGGCTTTAAGACCCGCGTGATACACGGTGCAATTGGCCCCGGATCGGACGCAAAATTCAAAACGGATTGTCTAGTTGTCGACACTTCAATAATTCATCAGGTCAACCTCACAGATGAATGTGAACATATAAGGACCGTCAGCCCGGAAGAACTCAGCCTGAACAGCAAACGCTTCACAAGTTTGGTGTGCGATATTGAAGGCGTCGAATACTATTTGTTGAGCCAATACTCTACCTTCATAGCTACCCTTAATCTTATTATCATAGAGTTTCATCCGGATCTACTAGGGGAAGATAATCTCTCGAAATGTTACACTATATTAAGTCGGTTAAGTTTCTCGAGGATCGAAAAAATTGATCACGTTGAAGTTTGGCGAAAAACGAAATGTACGGAAGACTGAATACCTTTAAGAGGCTACTTAGAATATCTCTGTCCAATGGGATTTGGAATACATTTGTCTCTGCAGTCCGATT
The DNA here is from genome assembly GCA_050485505.1 of Opitutales bacterium. GTDB lineage: Bacteria > Verrucomicrobiota > Verrucomicrobiia > Opitutales > Oceanipulchritudinaceae > JAFIGG01. The sequence continues at coordinate 2,811 of JBJHBN010000143.1, forward strand.
TGTGCATTGGCTTATACGCTACGGTATCTGGCGATTTCGTTGCTTACTTCCATTCAAGCTTTCAAAACGTAGCAGTGATTCGTTCACTGCCATACTCCTCAGCTACGAGAGGCCTTACAATATTTCTCCAATTCTTCAGTCTTTGTTAAAATGTGAATTTATCGAGGAAGTCATAGTTTCTAACAATAATCCGGACGTTGACCTTCGTTCCTATATAAAAATATCCGACAAACGCCTGAACCTTGTTCAACATACGGAAAGAAAGAGCTGCGCTTATCGATTTGACCTGGCAAAGAATGCTCAATGTGCTTCGGTTATCTGCCTGGATGACGATCTGTTCTTTTATCCCTCAACCTTGAGACGGCTGTGTGAAGAATTTACAGTCAACGACAATACTCCATTAGGGATGACTGGTTTTAGGGTTGATTGGGATAAAACTACCGAATCTCATCTGGAAGTGAGCCGCTTTAGAGATGAAGATGAAACAGTAGACGTTCTCAATCGCTGCTATTTGTTCAACCGCCGTCACCTTACCCGCTACTTCGAGCTTAGCAGATATATTCAACGGACAGATCCTTCACTGAGTGAAGACTTAAGTCTATTCGATGACATTCTTATAAGTGCAAGTGGCGGGACCCAAGCCCGTGTATGCCATTCGGGAGATTATATCCCTTGTCCAAGCGGAATGGATGCAGCACTTGCTGTCCATCGAAGAGACAGTTTCACCGCAGTAAGGATTCGGGTCCTGAAACTTCTGCGAGGTAATGATACTCTTTTTTATAGGGATTGAAAATGGATATCACAATTGTCCAAGGGGCCTTTCTGCCGGTGCCTCCTCTTCGTGGAGGAGCCGTGGAAAAGCGATGGTATGCCTCGGGTAAGGCATTTGCACAGAAGGGGCATTCTGTCTGCCATATTTCTTGCTCACATGATGGTCTATCGGGTTACGAGATAGAAGACGAGGTGGTTTACAGAAGAGTCAAAGGTTATAGAACACCCAAGTCGGTAATCCACCTGAAACTCCTCGATTTCCTTTACACACTTCGCGTTCTGCGAATTCTGCCAGACGCAGATATCCTGGTTTCAAATACATTTTTCCTACCTCTGCTTGTACGTAATCCTAAAAAAGGTCGGCTCTATGTCGATGTTGCGCGAATGCCCAAAGGCCAAATTCGGCTATACAATCGTGCAGTACGTCTACGGGCAAACTCTTCGGCTGTGGCGGATGCGATTGTCAGAGAATGTCCCCAGGCCAAGGATCGCGTTAGGGTAATACCAAATCCTCTGCCATTTGTTCCGGATACAAATCCGCTGGGATCCAAGGAGAATGTCATTCTCTACAGCGGGCGTATACACCCGGAAAAAGGAATTGAATTACTATTGGAGTCCTTTCGAGTCTTTTACCAGCAGGAGGTGGGCAACGGTTGGAAGCTTGAAATTGCCGGCCCTCATGAAACAGCATTGGGTGGTGGCGGCGAAACTTATTTCAATCGCTTGAAGAGCTTGACCGCTGATCTGCCTGTGGTCTGGCACGGAATGATTAGTGACACAGATGTGCTTAATAGACTTTACCGGCGGGCATCCATATTTGCGTATCCATCTTTGGCGGAGAAAGGTGAGACTTTCGGCTTGTCTGTGCTGGAGTCCATGGCCTGGGGCTGTGTGCCGGTTGTTTCGGATCTAGCCTGTTTCAGGGATTTTGTGAAGGATTGGGAAAATGGCCTATTTTTCGATCACCGTACCGGGGATCGTGTCCATAAGTTGAAACAAAGCCTAATCCGTCTCACCTCCGACCCTATTCTTCGGCAAGGTATGCAGCAATGCGCAATGGCTGTTCGAGAGAGTCATGGGTTAAATACTGTGGCGGATTTGTTTTTGGCCGATTTCAGAAGCTTGTCTGCAAATAAGCATCCTTCCGCTGGGCAGAAGGCTACTCGCTTCTAAGGTTTGGCACATGCGCTCCCTCTGGATACCCATCCTGTCCCTCGCCCTCCTGCTCGGGATTCTCATTTGCCTCTACTTGGCTTGGCGACCGTCGCCGTTTTTGTCGGAGTTGGGGTGGATGCCGGAGGGCTTTGCGCGCTGGGCGGATGCAGCGGCGCAGTCACATACGCGGACTGCTATTCCATTTTTGGGATTGGGGGTATTGGGGGGAATATTGGGGGCCTGGATGGGAGACAGACGTTTCGCCTGGATGCTTTTTGCTGGCTTAATGGGTCTTTCGCTGCTGCTGGAACTGGGACAGTTGCTGCTGCCAGGGCGGCATGCCACGGTGGACGATGTGCTCTGGGGGTGGTTGGGGCTCTGCGGGGGCTGGCTCCTGGTGCTTTTTGCAATATGGGGCCGGGATCGGACATCCAATTAGATTTGATTCAGGGGCAGAATTGCCGTTTATTAGGCGTATTATGAAACGCTTCTTTTATGGGTCGCTGGCTGCAGCGCTTCTGTTGGGCTGGGTGGGCTGTGCCAATGGTCCTTTTTCCGGGGGCAGCCGTTCGCCGACGGGTGCTTTGCTGCGAGGGGAAATCTCGGCGGATCAGTATTTTTCCGAGGTGAAACGGGCGAATGAGGATACGCGCCGGCAGCAACAGTTCGAGGTGGATCGCGATCCGACCCGGGCCTATAATATCCGCACTGGACAGGTGGAATACGTGCCGGAGGATACGCAGCAGTTTTGGAATCCGGAGCGGCAGCGCTGGGAGTTTGTTCCGGTGGAGGATCGTCCGGAACGTCGCCGCGAATGAATGGACCGCGCATTCCACAAACCCAGCTGGCCCAGCGGTATTGGCGTCAGTTGCTGACAAGGGATGCCGGGAAAAAATCGGCTCTCCGCGGATTCGCTCTGGATGCGACGGTGGGGAACGGTAACGATGCACTTAAGCTGGCAGAATGGGTCGGCCGCGAAGGACGAGTCTGGGCTTTCGATGTTCAGGAAGAAGCAATCGACGCCAGTGACCAGCGCCTGCGCTCAGCGGGCCTACGCGATCGGGTGGAGCTGATTCACAGCAATCATGCCGATTGGCCCCAGAAGTTGCCGGCCAGCATACGCGGCAAGCTGGATCTGGTGGTCTTCAATCTGGGTTTTCTGCCCAAAAGCGACTCGCCGCAGACAACCCTGTCGGATTCTACACTCAAAGCACTCGACCCCGTCCCCGAATGGCTGCGACCCGGGGGAATACTGTCGCTTCTCTGCTACCCAGGCCACGCCGAGGGCGCAGAAGAGACCGCGGCAGTGAAGCGTTGGATTCGGAAACACCGTCCGGCATTCACCTACTGGGTTCAGCACATTCCGCAAGACCGGAAAGCCCCGCCGCCGGAGTTACATGTTCTCGTACGGTGTTAAAAATCCTACGCCGGTCCGCCGCCATTTTCCCAGACAAGATCCACTCCTCCGCAACGCGCCGACATCCTGTCGATCCTGTTAATCC
>JBJHBN010000144.1:0-6222 GCA_050485505.1 Opitutales bacterium
GTGTGGAGCGGGACCAGATGATGGCCCGGCACAAGGCGAATCACATTCAGGTGGCATATGCTAACTCAGCTCGCGAAGCGGATATGGCCATGTATGCAAAGGCAGCCTTGGCCCAGGAATTGGGATTGGATGTCAGCTTTTGTGGAACCCGTTCGCGCGGGAAGCCATTTTGAGCTTCTTAGAGACGTGCTTTAGGTCGCAGTCGCACCACTAGTGTGCTGGACGCCAGTCAACCAGGGTCAAACGGGCCTCTTTGCGGCCGTTCCAGTGATTCCAGTGGAAGCGAAACGCGAGGTCAACCGGCCCTGCAAGCTCGGGGTTTGCGAGGTCTGCGCCTCGGTTCCAGGCAACGCCCGAAAGCGTTCCGTTGCCGTTTTTGCCCGGTAGTGTGAACTTCAGATGGCCCTTGCCGAAGGGGCCACAATCGCGGAGCCGAACGTTTTTCAAGGCAAAGACGGGTTCCGGGTTTTTTTGACCAAAGGGTTCCAGCAGTTCGAGTTCGCGGAGCAGGGACTCGTTTAACGCATTTGCATCAATCCAACAGTCGACCTTGAGAATGGGGTCGGGCAGACCATCGTTAAACTGTTCAATCAAAGCTCTGTTAAAGGCTTCCCGAAGCCCTTCGACAAGCTCGGGGTCAGTACTCATGCCTACGGCCATTGGGTGACCACCCCAGCGTTTAAGCGATGGGTCGCACTGTTGCAGCACCTCAACCAGATTGACTCCGGGAATACTGCGCCCGGAGCCCTTTATTTCGGCGCCCTCGGCGCCGAGCACGAGGGTTGGACGATGGTAGCGGTTGGCAATTCGGCTGGCGACAATGCCGACGACGCCGGAATGCCAATCAGGGTGGTAGAGGACAAGGCCGAGCTGGTCACTGAATTCGTTTTCAACCATTTCTATGGCAGTCGCAGTGATTTCCTTTTCGATTGCTTGCCGCTCCCGATTGAAGGCATCCAGTTCATTTGCAGAGTTGCGGGCGAATTGCCAGTCGTCGCTCAGCAGTAGTTCAATCGGCCCGCTCGCGTCGGCCAGGCGGCCCGAGGCATTGATCCGTGGTCCCAGCCTGAAAGAGACGTCAATCGGTGTGATCTCGTCCCCTGGACGCCAGCCACTGGCTTCCATCAGCGCGCAGATTCCAATTCTTTGCCCCTTCTGAATCAGCCGCAGGCCGTGGCGAGCCAGGATGCGGTTTTCACCGATGAGCGGAACCAGGTCGCAGATAGTGCCCAGCGCAACCAGATCCAGGAAGTCTTTGAGCTGGATTTCGTGAGCAAGGTCATCACCCTCGGCGCGTAGCTCTTTGAGTAAGCCGTGCACGACTTTGAAGACGATACCGACCGCACTGAGGTTTGTCCACGGTGTATCGGTGTCCCCCTCTAAATGTGGATTCACAAGCAAGCAGTCTTCGGGCAGCGCCTCTTTCGAAGCGTGGTGATCGAGAATGATGACATCAATGCCCCGTTCGCGCAGGAAGGCTACTGGTTCACGACTGTTGGTGCCGCAGTCTACAGCGATCAGCAAATCCGGTTTTCCAGATTCAAGAACACGTTCCAAGGCTTCAGTGGAAAGGCCGTAACCCTCCTCAAGACGATGCGGAACAAAGGCTTTTGGTTTGACGCCGAAGCGCGTTAGGATGTGTATTAGGAGGACTGTGGAAGTGACTCCATCGACATCGTAGTCTCCGTAGACGACTACCGATTCACCGCGTTCCAGCGCTTTTCGGATGCGGGATACAACGGCGCGTAGGTTTTTGAGCGCAAAGGGATCGTCCAGACCAGAGAGCCTTGGATTGAGAAACTCCCGAGCCTTGGACGTATCGCGCAGATTGCGTTCCCAAAGTAGGGTAGCAGTGACTTCCGAAACCTCCAGCCTTTGGCTGAACCGGCGGATGCTGGCAGCGTCCGCAGTCGGCTCGGTCCATTGTTTTTGCTGCTTTCGGGGCCTGATCAATCCACCTTTTCCTTGGCCGTTTGGTTCTCAGGTGTCGTCCAATCGTATGAGGGGAGGATTTCGCCCTTCTCAACCGATCGACGATCACCCTTATGGTACCAGAAGAATACCGGGCTGGCGATGAACATCGAGGAGAAGGTGCCGGTGATGATGCCGATCATAAAAACCAAAGCAAAGTCGCGGATAACACCGGCACCGAACAAATAGAGCACAGTGGCGGCAAAAAGGGTCGTCACACTGGTTAGCACCGTCCGGTTCAAAACCCGGTTTATGGACAGGTGGATTACCTTTTTCAGCGTCATGGTTGGGTTCAATTCCAGCTCCTCGCGGATGCGGTCAAAAACAACAATAGTGTCATTGATGGAATAACCGACCGTCATGAGCACCGCCGCAATCATTGGCGCCGTGAATTGACCACTGCCAAGACCAACGAACTCACCCAGGAAGATGAATACACCAACGGTCAGCAGAACGTCGTGAACAGTGGCAACCACTGCACCCAGACCAAATCCAAATTCGAAGCGTACGGCGATGTAGAGGAGGATACCAAGAAGCGCGATCAGCACTGAAAGAACCGCACTGCGGGTCACTTCCTTACCGACAGCGGCACCAATTTGAGTCTCACCTAGCTTTTCAAGGTTTGCCTCGGGGAATGCTGCTCTCAGGGCCTGGAATACAGTGTCACCGGTGCCTGGGGCACTCTGCACGTTCATTACTTCTTGTTCACTGCCCAGCGGGCGTTGGAAGAAAATATTGACCTCGCCCAAGTCCTGCTCGGATGCAATCGCGTCCACTTCCTGTGAAGTCAGGCGCTGTTCAAAACTCACTGCAACTTCGTCACCACCGGTAAAGTCGATACCGAAAGCCTGATCGAAGTGCATTATAAATGAGAAAATGCCAATGACCACGACTGCCCAGGAAACCATGAAGGCGCGCCTGGCGTAGTTGAGGAATTGGAAATCCGTGTTCTTGAATAGCTGGAACTTGAAAGGGTTTTTAAAGAACGACATCCCGCAGACCAGATCCATGATCCAGCGCATTGCGATCAGAGAGCAGAACAGGGTCGACAAAATACCGATCGCCAGTGTGATACCGAAGCCCTGAACAGGGCCGGTTCCAAGCCAGACCAGAATCAGTGCAGTCAACAGGGTGGTCACATTCGCGTCCACAATGGTTGACAGCGCCTTATCGAAGCCAGCCGTTACCGCGTTGCGCATGGTTTTACCCGCCTGAATCTCCTCACGTATCCGTTCAAAGATCAAAATACAGGCATCGACCCCCATTCCTATAGTCAGGACCAGTGCGGCCACGCCCGGTAAGGTCAGGGTTGCGCCAAATCCGGCAAGTGCTCCAAGTACGAGGAAAACGTTGAGAAGCACTGCGGCCATGGCCACGAGGCCGGCCATGCCATAATAGAAAATCATGAATGCAATAATGATTCCAGCGGCCCAGACACCAGCCTTGATGCTGGCATCCCGCGCATCCCTCGCAAGCGTCGGCCCGACTTCATACAACTCGGTCACTTCAAGTGCGACGGCGAGCGGATTGTTGAGAGCATTGGCCAACTCAAAGGCTTCACGCTGACTGAAGTTGCCGGTGATCCTGGCGGAATCGCTGTTGATCCGTTCGCGAACGGTCGGTGCGGATACCAGGCGTCCGTCGAGGACGATGGCGAGGCGGCCGATGTTGAAATCGGTGTTGCCAGCCGCGATCTGGCCAGTGACTTCGGCGAACTGGTTTCGTCCTTCAGAGGTAAAATCCATGGTCACTTCGTAGCCGCCGGTCTGCGTCAGGGTAGGACGGGCACGGTCAATAATGTCTCCAGTCATCACGGGGATTCGGCGAACAAAAACCGGATCTTCGAGGATGTCACCGGTTTCGGGATCTTCGTATTCCTGAACCAGGCGCTGGTATCCCAAGGGCGCGGATCGGCCTTCTTGTGGGGTTTCTGTGCGGTGAACCAGTTTGAATTCGAGCAGAGCTGGTGCGCCAATAGTTTCAGCGATATCCGGATTGTCTGCCGTGTTTACCCCCGGCATCTGAACTTCGATTTGGTTGTTGCCTTTGACGCGGACTACGGGTTCGGCAACGCCCAGACCGTCAACACGCTGGAGGATGACCAGGCGGGCATCTTCAAGCTGTTGGCTGCGGTAGAACATGTCGCTTTCCAAGCCAGATTCGTCGACTTCGAAGGTAATGGCGACACCGCCATTGAGGTCGAGCCCCAGACGGATCTTGCCCTTGGAGCGCCGCAGCAGCTCGGTCATCAGAATCCGGTTCTTTCTCGGGATGTTGCGGATATCCTGGATATTGATGTCCGCAAAAAAGTCGGAGAGGTCAATCAACTCATCGTTGGCGATATTGAGCATCGCAACATAGAGTGTTGGGTAAGGCGAGTTGGGAACCCCCCGGTATTCCTCAACGAGAGCGTGAGCCCGGCTCACAAGGTCCTGAAACTGATCCCTGTTGTCGGTGACCCGTTCGGTGATATACTCTTCAAAAGGAGTATCCCGGGTCGGCGTGATTTCGGTTGTGGCCCAAAGGGCTACCAACACCGTTAGTACGATGCGAAAAAGGGTGGTTCCATTCATGAATGCGAAGGGGCTGAGAGGGAGAAAAAAGAGCTATTACTCTTTGGTGTCGCGGGACTGCACCGAGCTTTTGATAACTTCCATGCGGGTGTTGTCGTCAACCTTGATTTGAAAACGATCTTTTTTGACTTGGGTGATGACTCCGCAGATTCCACCTGCGGTTACGACGGCATCACCAACTTTGAGTTCGGTAAGCATGCGCTGGTGCTCTTTTTGCTTTTTTCTTTGGGGTTGGATCAAGAGAAACCAGAATCCGACCATCAAAAGAATAAAGGGCATCAGCTGCCAGAGCATACTGGGTTGTTGAGGGGCTTCGGCTTGGCCGAGAACGATTAAAGTCTGCAATGTTGAAATCATGATGAGCTAAAAAAGGGAGGAGATTGAAGGGCTTGACCACAAAAATCAAGCCTCAGTTGGCTTGGATTATCCGTGGATTCCATGCTTTTGGCAAATGGCTGCCTTTCAGGCGATCAATTGCCGTAAGTCTGTCAGGACGGCGCAGGGCTTTACTTTTTCGACTATGGAATCGCCCTCGCGGAGGCGCAGTGAACGTTGGTCACCGGCAAAAAGGGCGGTTTGAAAACCACAGGCTGCGGCGGGGGCGACGTCGTTTCGCATGTCGTTGCCAATGTAAAGCGTTTCGCCGGGGTGAATGTCATGTTTATCTCTGAGCTGCTTGGCCAGTACTTGGTAGAGCCTGCGGGAGGGCTTGCCTTCGCGTAGGATCCAAGACCAGACCCGGCAATCGGGGTCAAATCCGAGCGCATCCAGGTCTTTTCCGATCAGAGCTTTAAATAGCAAAGGGGTGAAAAACTGGGCGTTGGAAACGATGCCGAGGGTCTTGCCGCCTTCCTTCAGGAACTGCAGCGTTTCGGTAAGCCCTGGCATGGGAGCAACAGGATTGACCCGGCATTCGTAGTCTACAGCCATCAGGCGCCGCTCGGTTTCGCTGGGATAGCGGTCGATCCAGCCGGATTCGACTGATTCGATCAGCAGATATTTCCAGACTTGCAGGATGTCGATCTCAGGGAACTCGATGTGATCGGCCCGGCGAGCTTCCCGTGCCTGAAGGATCAGTTGGGTGAATCGATCGGCGAAGGGAGCGTCTGTGATACAGGTCTTAATGCCGAAAGCCTTGAGGACATCGAGTATTGCCTGATTGCGGTCATCGCTGCTGGCATGGCTAATGTCGCCTGTGCCTGAGATCAAGAGTGTGCCGTAAATATCGAAAACAACTGCTCGAATCTTGGAGAGGTCGGGGATGCGCGGGTCGAGCCCACAGGGAACAGGCTTTAGCTGGCAGCTGTGTTTCTGGATCAGTGCGATCAGGTCCTGCTCATCCATGGCGAATAGTGGTTGATTCCGGGGGATTAAAGCTTCATGCCACCCAGTCCGCCCAGGTCGCCTCCTCCGGGCAGCTGCATGCCACCTTTTTGGAACTTTTTCATCATCTTGCGCCCCTTACCGCCCTTCATCATTTTCATCATCTTTTTCATCTGCTGGAACTGCTTGATGAGGGCGTTCAGGTCTTTAACCGGTAGGCCGGCACCCTGGGCGATGCGAGCCCGGCGGCTGCCGTTGAGGATCACAGGGTTACAGCGCTCCTGTGGAGTCATCGACTGAATAAGCGCTTCCGTATGCTTCATCTTGCGCTCCTCGCGGTCTCCGACCTGCATGT
>JBJHBN010000145.1:0-6217 GCA_050485505.1 Opitutales bacterium
CCTCGCTGCGGTTCTCCTCGGCATAAAGAAAGGATACGATCCGTTGCCAGCGAATCGGATCATAGAGCACCATCAGGCCAAACCCTGCCAGACCGGCAATCGCCGAGGGAATCAGATAAGTTAGCCGCAACCCGGCCAGGAAGAGCAGCGTTCCTCCCACCAGAGCGAACAGAAAGGCCGTACCAAAATCGGGCTGAGCCATGATCAATACGAAGGGAATGCCAACCAGAACGATCGGCAATGCATAGCCTTGCCAGAAGCGGTCCCTTATCCGCCTGTAATCCGCAAGGTAATGCGCCATGACCAGCAGGTAACAAACCTTTACTATGTCTGAAACCTGCATATTCATGGGCCCCAACGGAATCCAGCGGCGGGCGCCGTTGACCTTGAGACCAATAGCCGGAACCAGAACCAACAACAACAGCACCAGACCGATGACCGCAAGCGGCACGCTCCACTTGCGCAGCCACTCCAAGTCAACCGTTGCAGCAACGCCAAAAGCAATCAGCGCAAAACCTGCCCAGGTGACCTGCTTGTAGAAAATCCCCGGGCCAATTCCGCTGTGGGCATGGCCGATACTGTAGAGCATCAGCAATCCGACCAGGCAGAGAAAAAGACAGACCGATATCAATACCAGCGCAGGAAGTCGCTGCCACAGAAACTGCAGCGATAGGTCCGGCGTAGGGTTGGATACGGTTCTGGCCATTCAATCAGCTTATCAGTCGTTCACACGTTCAACATCGGCAAAGGGAAGGTCTTCGTCATCCAATAGCTCCAAATCCATAATCGAAGGCTGTGACGGACTATCTTCGATATTGCGTGGACGGGTTGTGGAATCGATCAGGGGAATATCGTTGGCACGGCTCGAAGTCGTAGAAGGGCTGCGCGGTGCAGGCTCCGAACGCTCCTGGGTAGCAGGCTCGGAACTGGCTGTGCCGGTGATACCGGTAGTGCCTCCTGGAATATTCAGCCGCTGCCCGACTTGAATCCGCCGCGCATCGGTAATGCCATTGGCCTCCATCAGAGCCGACACCGAGATACCATAGCGACGGGCAATGTGCGATGGGGTCTCTCCACTTTGCACGGTATGCACTTCGCCATTCCCGCGCTGAGTCGAACCGGATGCGGATGAACTGGGAGTGCTGCGGTCTGTGCTGCTGGCGCTGGAGCCGTTGGGAATCTGTAGGGTTTGTCCCACGCGAATGGTATCACTCCGCAGCTGATTGGCTGAACGGATCTGCGCAACCGTTGTGTTGTGTCGGGAAGCAATGCCCGAAAGGGTGTCCCCGGAGCGAACTTCGTAGCTCGTGGTGCCCGAATCGCTCGGCGTGGAAGTACTACGGGTCGAGGAAGCGGTGGAGTCACCATTCCCGGAACCCGGAATGCGCAGGCTCTGGCCGACAAAAATAGTGCTGTCACGATTCAGACCATTGGCTTCCAACAACGCGGCAAGCGAAACCCCTTCCCGGCGGGCAATATGGGTCAAAGTGTCGCCTGAACTGACCTCATAAGTCCGGTAATCTTCGGTCGAAGCCGTGCCAGTCTCCGAGCGATCTCGATCTCCGGATCCCAAGGGTTGCAAGATGCCCTCGGAGCGGTCCTCCGTGCGCGTGCGGCTGGGGGCCGATGTTTCCCTCTCTGGCGGCCGAGTCGGTTGCGCAAGGCTGTCACTGCGGCTACCGGAGTCTCTGCTTGCAGTCCTCGACTCAGATCCGTTGAGACCCGCATTGAAGGCCGGATCCAAATCGCCGTCACGTGCGCTGCGGGTCGGCTCAGAGCGGGACTCTTGACTTCCAGAGCGCGGCGCTTGCGTCTGTGCCTGCGGCGGCCCGGACTCAATGCTCTGGCTTTTGCAGCCTGGCTGAACCAGAAGCAAGCCGATAAGGCCCATGTGGGCGAGGAGGATGATGCTAAAAATGGATGTGAATTTCATGGTGAACTTTCAGGTTGCTGATAAAAGAGACTGCCCCGCAAGGCAGATCGTTGGATTTATCTCAATTTAAGGGTCGCGAGGCCGGCGATCGCGAAAATCAGGGAGATAATCCAGAAACGGATGACTACCTGAGTCTCGGCCCAGCCTTTGAGTTCGAAATGGTGGTGAATGGGCGCCATGCGAAAGATTCGCTTGCGCCGGAGTTTGTAAGAGCCGACCTGCAGAATGACGGAGCTGGCTTCGATGACAAAGACCCCGCCCACTATCACCAGCGTGAAGGGCTGCAGGATCATGAAAGCTATAATACCGATCAATCCGCCCAATGCAAGGGAACCCGTGTCTCCCATGAAGACTTCGGCAGGATGAGCGTTGTACCAGAGGAAGGCGAGACAGGCGGAGCAAAGGATCGCACAGACAATGGTGAGCTCCCCGGTCCCGGGCATGAAAGGCAGCATCAGGTAATCGGCATAGACCGCGTGGCCAGTTGCATAAGCCATTAGACCATAAGCCATTGCAACGGTGACCGTGCAGCCGATAGCCAATCCGTCGACACCATCCGTGAGATTGATGGCGTTGCTCGAACCGGCAATGATCAGAAACAAAAAAATGAACAGCGCCCAGATGGGCATGCTGGCCACGAGAGGATCCTTAAGGAAAGGCAGCCACAGCTCACGGATAAACGCCCCGGTCTCGGGGTGCCAAAGCAGAATGGCAAGGGCCACCGCGGTGATGCCCAGCTGTCCCAGCAGTTTGACCCGTCCAGCCAATCCGTCGCTGCTGCGGCGGCGTATTTTCAGGTAGTCGTCCAAAAAGCCGATGACGGTCAGGCCGGTATAGACCAGGAGACTAGTCATCACGAAGATATTCCAGCGCGCCCACAGCAAGGTGCTGACGCTGACGGCGACAAAAATAATGAGTCCGCCCATCGTTGGCGTGCCTTTCTTTCCGCCATGGAGCTCAGCCAGCTTGCCCACCTCGGCCGCGTCACGGAAACTCTGTCCAAATTTCAGCTGTCGCAGGCGCGCAATCATCCAAGGTGCCAGCCACATGCCAATCAGCAGCGCTGTGGCCGCTCCCGCAACCGAGCGGAAAGAAATGTAACGGAAAAGCCGGAGCGGACCCCAGAATTCCTCGAGTTCTGCCAGCAAGGTCAGCATGCGTGCCCCCTTTCGCTATCGGGCAAAAGACGCTCCAACTTATAGGCACGACTGCCCTTCAAAAATACCGCCCCCTTAAATTCCTCGACAATGGTGCGCGCAGCCAGTGCTTCGTTCAGGACAGAAACCTGAGCACAGCTCCTGCCAGCTGCTTGGAGGCCCTGATGCATCCATTCCGCTTCCAGCCCAATCAAAACAACCCGATCATCCTCCTGTGCGGGGATGGCCGCGCCGACGGCGCGGTGCCAACTCTCACTCTCGGTGCCCAGCTCGCGCATACCCCCGACGACAAAAAGCCGCGGTTGATGGCGAAAGCGTTGGTCGAATCCCTTGAGGGCGTCGAGCATGGATGCCGGATTGGCGTTATAACAATCCACATACCATTGGCGCTCCGCTTCGCGGATCTGTTCGCCGCGCAGCCGGGCCGGTGCCCACTCACGCAATCGATGACTCAATGTCTCCATGTCCACACCCTTTGCCCGCGCTACTGCCAAAGCAAGCGCTGTATTGCCCCGAACACCGGGAGATATCGCCGGAAAGGAAAAAAAATGCCCGGAGGCTGGTGAGTTTTTCCACCAAATCATCAAGCCAGCCTCCGGGTCTTCAGTCGTCGTGTAGTTTAGCAATTCATAGTTGTCCGGCAAATCGGACAATGCGGCACCGGGCGCACCCGCCTGAATGACGGTCACCCGCGAACGGAGGTTTCGAAAGGCGCCATAACTCAGGCATTCTGCAGCGATATAGCAGTCAACGTCCGCTCCGGCTTCCCGGCAGAGCGAAGCTTTTTCCCGCGCCACGGCGTCAAGGCTGCCGACACCCTCAAGGTGGGCGGGACCAACCGAGGTAACCACACAGCAATGCGGACGCGCCAGACGCGTCAGCTGAGCGATTTCACCGGGTTGGTTCATGCCTATTTCCAGAATACTGCGCTGCCAGCGGTCGTCTGCTGTGGCCAAAAGACTGAGCGGCAGACCGAGGTGATTATTAAAGTTACCCGGGGTCGCGTGCGTCTCATCTGGTCCCAACAGCAAGCGGATAAGGTCCTTCGTCCCGGTTTTTCCGCTGCTACCCGTGACCGCTATGACCTCTCCGGCAAAACGCGTGCGCTGCCAGGCCGCGGCACGATTCAATGCGGCAAATGTGTCGTCCACGATCAGCTGAGGCAGGGCAAGGTCCGTTTGCGGTTTGGAAACCAATGCGGCAACCGCGCCTTTGGCAAGCGCCTGCCCGAGATAGGCATGCCCATCTCGCTGCGGCGTTTTCAGGGCGATAAAGACCTCGCCAGACCGCAGGCTGCGCGTGTCTATAGAAAAGCCCTCCACGGGAGCACACAATTCAGCCTGCCAACGACCGCCGGTCGCAGCTTGCAGTGACTGTGAATTCCAGTTCAAAGGCATGCCTAAAGTTCCTTCAGCTCCCGGTTGCGGATGATATCGCGGGCAATAGCCCGATCGTCGAAAGGCGTCAGGCTATCGGCAAACTCCTGGAAGGTTTCATGCCCCTTGCCCGCGATTAGAATGGTATCGCCGGCACGAGCCATTTGAATGGCCTGTGAAATGGCCTGGCGACGGTCATTGATGTAAATGATCGCGTCCCCGGTTTTCACCCCGGAACGCATGTCTTCAAAAATAGTATCGACCGTTTCATTGCGCGGATTGTCGGCGGTCGCAATGACCTGGTCGGAACCGTCGATCACTGTCCGGGTAATCAACGGACGGGAAGCACGGTCACGATTGCCTCCGCAACCAAAGACTGTAATGAGCTTACCGGGAGTCAACTCCCGCAAAGCTTTGAGCGCTTTCTCGTAGGAAGCCTGAGTGTGGGCGTAATCAACCACAATCTCAAATGGCTGACCACAATCCACGCGCTCCATGCGACCGCGAACACCTTCAAAGTCAATCAGCGCACCGGCCAATTCGACAGGATCCATGCCATACTGCCAGGCAGTGGCCATGGCAGCCAAAACATTTTGCACATTGAATACACCAATGAGCGGCGAGACGACCTTGAGCCGTCCTTCAGGCCAAACCAGCTGGAAACGCGAATCCTGGGCGCTCAGCTCTATCTCTTCGGCGCGGAAATCCGCCGAAGCATCCATGCCAAAGGTCAGCCAGCCCTCGGGCTTGCAATGCTCCTCGATAAAGCGGCGACTATAGGGATCGTCCGCGGACAGCACGAGTTTTTTGGAACCGCCGTCGATAACGCTCTTGAGAAAGCTGCTTACCACACTGTAATAGCCTTCCATATCGCCATGATAATCGAGATGCTCGGGAGTGAGGTTGGTAAATACCGCAGCGTCAAAGGCCAGCCCCTCTACCCGCCCCTGGTGAATGCCATGGGAACTGACTTCGAGAATGGCCTTCCTACAGTCTGCATCGCGCATCTGTGCCAGCATTCCATAAAGCTCAATCGGCTCCGGTGTCGTGCGGTAGGAAGGCAGGGTTCTCTTGCCGAGGGCGTAGTGATTGGTCCCCAGCAAGCCACAGGAATCCTTGCGCAGGAGAAAACTGCGCAGCAGCGAAGCAACAACCGTTTTGCCGCTGGTTCCACTGATACCTATCAAATCGATATTCTTGTGCGGGTAACCATAAAAGCGGCGGGCAACTTCTGCCAGGGCAGCCCGCACATCGTCAACAACGATCAAAGTCAGCCGCGGCGGCACCCAGCAGGGCTTTTCCGAGACAACAGCAAGCGCACCGCGGTTGGCGGCCTCTTCGATGAAGAGGGCACCGTCTGTACGCTGACCCGGCATGGCGAAAAAGACCGCTCCTGGCACGGTGCGACGGCTGTCGGTGGTCAAAGCTTCGACATTGCGGTCCATGGAACCCGTCACTTGAACGGGTAACTTTTTGAATAGTTGGTCCAGAGTCATGCGTTTGGTATTGGCTTTTGAGGAACGCTGGAGAAGTAGAGCTGCCGCATTGGAATGCTGCAGCCCGCTTTGGCCCAAAGCGGAATGCGAGGGGGTTGAAGGGCGGCTGGATTGAAGAAGGGTTGCAGGTGACACGGTAGAATTCCTATCTGGATACGAAAAGTGGTTCAGTGGATTCGGGTTTTTGAATGCCGAGATGATGTATCAGCTGTTCGCCGACTTCCTTGAAAACAGGTGCAGCGACGAGACCTCCAG
>JBJHBN010000146.1:0-6208 GCA_050485505.1 Opitutales bacterium
GTCTGATTGAGCACTTGGGCAACCATGCCGGGTGCTTTCTTCAGGGCATTGACGATTTGAACCCCTTCGGAGAAACTCATGTCACGCATGCGGCCGAGGTAAAGGGCCAGCATGGCTGCAATGTGCACCAGGGCGGTAAATGCCTTGGTCGAGGCCACCCCGATTTCGGGGCCGGAGTGTTGATAGATTCCTCCGTCGTTTTCGCGCGCAATGGTGGAGCCGACCACATTGGTAATGCCTAGGACACGGTAACCTTTGCGTTTGGCTTCGCGCTGGGCTTCCAGGGTGTCAATGGTCTCGCCGCTCTGGCTGACGGTGAAAACCAGAGTGTTTTTGTCCAGCGGGGCGTTGCGGTAGCGGAATTCGCTGGCATACTCGACCTCAACCGGGATCCGGGCGTACTTTTCGATCAGGTATTCGGCGACCAGACAGGAATGCCATGCGGTGCCACAACCGAGGAATACAATGCGGTCAATCTGCCGCAATTCGCGCGGATCGATGTTCAAGCCGCCAAACTGGGCAGTACTGCCGTCCTGAGAAAAACGCCCGCGCATGGCGTTCTCAATTGCCATGGGTTGCTCGAAGATCTCTTTCAGCATGAAGTGGGGGTAGGCGCCCAGTTCGGAATCCTCGATGTCCCAGGAAATCGTATCGATGTGTGGCGAAACCGTTTCGGCATCGATATTGGTGATTTCAAAATCTTCTTCGCTGAGGTAGGC
This sequence comes from Opitutales bacterium, assembly GCA_050485505.1. Lineage (GTDB taxonomy): Bacteria > Verrucomicrobiota > Verrucomicrobiia > Opitutales > Oceanipulchritudinaceae > JAFIGG01. The sequence goes on from JBJHBN010000146.1 coordinate 720, forward strand.
GATTTGACCGTCGCTGAGGTAGACGACGTTCTGGGTGCGCCCGGCAAATGCGGTGACGTCGCTGGCCAGCAGGTTTTCCCCTTTGCCGACACCGACTACGAGCGGGCTGCCCTTGCGGGCACCGATCATGTGTTCAGGCAGGTCCGTACACATAACGCCAATACCGTAGGTTCCTTCGACCTGGGAGAGAGCCGTGCGCAGGGCTTGCAGAAGGGCCTGTTTATGTGACTGGCCGTTCTCCCTCAGCTCAAGGTCGTAGAAGTAGGCGATCAGGTTAACGAGCGCTTCACTATCGGTCTCGCTTTTGAATTCAATGCCTTTAGCTTCCAACTCACGTTTGATGGCCTTGTAGTTTTCGATCACGCCATTGTGGACCAATGCCAAGCGTCCATCCCAGCTTACATGGGGGTGAGCGTTGGCTTCGGTGACACCGCCATGGGTGGCCCAGCGGGTGTGGCTGATTCCCAGTCGAGCCTGCGAGTCCGCGGACAACACCGGTTTGCGAAGGTTTTCAACCCTCCCCGTACGTTTGATTGCATTGAATTGTCCTTTTTCCAGGACGGCCAATCCGGCCGAATCATAGCCCCGGTATTCGAGACGCTGAAGGCCATTTAACAAAATAGGGGAGGCTTTCTGTTTGCCTATGTATCCGATGATTCCGCACATAAGGTTTGCATCCCAATGCAATCCATTCCATAACGCAAGACCGAAGCTTTTTGCGTTTACATTCCATCCTTTCAATATCCTCAAAGCCTGAATGAAATCGAAGATTATTGCCGTAATTATGGGCGGTGGCCGCGGCACGCGCCTGCATCCGCTGACACTCGAACGTTGTAAACCCGCGGTTCCACTCGCCGGAAAATACCGTCTGGTCGATATTCCCATAAGCAATTGTCTGCATTCCGGGATCAATCAGATTTACGTGTTGAGTCAGTTCAACACAGCTTCACTACACCGGCACATACAGGAGGCTTACAAGTTCGACCCGTTCGGCGGCGGGTTTGTGGATATCCTGTCCGCAGAGCAAACGGCAACAGGTTCCAATTGGTATCAGGGGACTGCCGATGCAGTGCGCCAGAATCTGCACCATTTCAGTGCGGATGATGATGATCTGGTCATGATCCTTTCAGGAGACCAACTATACCAGATGGATCTGCGGGCAATGGAGCGCCAGCACCGTAGCTCGGGTTCCGACATCACCATTGCGGCGAAGGCGATGAAGGTTTCGGAAGTCCATGGGCTGGGACTCATGCGGATCACCGATGAGCTGGACGTCACTGAGTTTGTTGAAAAGCCCACGGATCCCGACGTCATTCGAGGCCTGGCGGTATCCGAGGCTGTCGAGAAACAGTTGCCGGATAGCGGTGGGGAGCCGCATGTGCTGGCCAGTATGGGCATTTACTGCTTCAACTTTGGAGTGTTGCGCAAGGCTCTGGACAATAGCTACACTGATTTCGGCAAGGAAGTGATTCCCAAATTGCTCAATAAGCTGAAGATGAAGAGTTTTGTCTTCTCCGGTTATTGGGAGGACATTGGCACGGTCCATTCATTTTTCGAGGCGAACCTGGGCCTGACTGCCACGGTTCCGCCATTCAACTTTTTTGATTGCGGGAACCCGGTCTATACCCGGGCCCGCTACCTTCCGCCTTCGAAGATCAATGGGTCTACCTTCCACAAAGCAATTCTGGCGGATGGAACCATCATTTCAGATTCAAACATGACACGCTGTGTGTTTGGCGTGCGTTCCGTGGTCGAAGAGGGCTGCGAATTCAACAATGTAGTGATGATGGGCGCCGACTATTTTGAAGATTCGAGCGATCGGATTGATAACGAGGCGAAGGGCCGACCGAATGTCGGAGTTGGCAAAAATTGCGTCATCAAGAATGCTATCATCGATAAAAATGCCCGGATTGGAAATAATGTGCGGCTGAGCCCGGAGGGTAAACCGGATATGTATCAGGAGGGCTCGCTTTTTGTGCGTGATGGTGTGCTGGTCGTTTTGAAAAATGGCATCGTGCCCGATGGCACGGTTTTTTAACGGACCGGAATGAAAAAAGCGGGTCGTTCGGCTGCAACTGGCAGGCGGATAATTCATATCGACATGGATTGTTTCTACGCGGCCATTGAGTGTAGGGATGATCCGACGGTCGCAGACAAACCGGTGGCGGTGGCGCATGATTCCGCACGGGGCGTCTTGACGACCTGTAATTACGTGGCCCGGCGCTTTGGCTGCCGTTCAGCGATGCCGGTCTTCAAGGCGCGCGAATTGTGTCCGCAGCTGGTCATCAAACCGATTCGCTTCGAGCTCTACCGGCGCGAGTCCCGGCGCATTCGCAAGGTTTTCAGGGAATTCACGGACCTGATCGAACCACTGTCACTGGACGAAGCCTACCTGGACGTGTCCGCGCATTCGAAAACCGCATGGGAAATCGCCCGCGAAATCCGGCGGCGCATTCGCGAGGTCGTTGGTTTAACCGCGAGCGCCGGTGTCGCAGCCAACAAAATGCTGGCCAAGATTGCCAGCGACTGGAACAAGCCCGATGGCCAATTCGTGATCCTGCCGGAAGCAGTGGCGGACTTTATGCAGAAACTTCCTGTCCGCAAAATTCCCGGAATTGGTCCGAAGGCTGAGGCCCGTCTAGCTGCCGAGGGGATCGAGGCCTGTGGGCAGTTGCAGGCTTGGGACCTGCCGAAACTGCAGAGCTTCTTCGGCCCGGCATGGGCTCTTGAGCTCTATGACCGCTGCCGCGGCATCGACGTACGCCCGGTGGAAACCGATCGTCCGCGCAAATCCATCAGCATCGAGCGAACCTACGAAAGCAATCTGCAAACAATGGAGGCTTGCGCCACCGCATTGGACAGCATCCTGCAGGAACTCGAAGAGGACTGGGAACGCAGTGAAGGCAGGCGTCCCTTTCGCGGGGTTTGGGTCAAACTCAAGTTTGCCAATTTTCAGACTACCACCTGCAGCTCGGCAGAGAACCAAATAGAGCGGCAGAGCTTTCAAGCCTTGCTCGAAACGGCCTTCGGTAGAAGTCCGCACGCCGTGCGCCTTATTGGAGCAGGATTGCGGTTTCTGGCAACCAGCGACGAAAATCCGGCGCAATTGCAGTTGTTTTCAAATTGACCCGGCGCCGTCTCCTTACGAAAGGACGGCAATGAAGTATCCGGCGGCCAGCGCGCTGCCAATTACACCGGCTACGTTCGGCCCCATAGCGTGCATAAGCAGGAAGTTGCCCGGATCGGCGCGCTGACCTTCAACCTGGCTGACGCGTGCCGCCATGGGCACCGCGCTAACACCGGCGGAGCCGATCAGCGGGTTGATCTTTTGCTTGCTGAAGATATTCATCAGCTTTGCCATAATCACACCCGAAGCCGTTGCAATCAGGAAGGCGACCACGCCCAGCACCAGAATGCCGAGGGTGCGGGGATCGAGAATATTGTAGTAGGTCATCTTCAGGCCGACCGTGAGACCGAGGAAGATTGTGACAATATTGATGATCTCGTTCTGGGCTGCCTTGCTCAGGCGTTCGGTGACACCGCATTCCCGCAGGAAGTTGCCGATGAATAACATCGAAATCAACGGCGCTGCAGAAGGCACGATGATTAGGCAAAACAACATGACCACTACCGCAAAAACCAACTTTTCCGCCTTGCTGACTTTGCGCAGGGACTTCATCCGGATCTTACGCTCTTTCTGTGTGGTAAGCATGCGCATGATCGGAGGCTGCAGGATTGGCACCAGCGCCATGTAAGAGTAAGCGGCAACGGCTATCGCGCCCATCAATTCCGGAGCCAGCTTATTGGCGACGAAGATTGAAGTCGGGCCGTCCGCTCCACCGATAATTCCAATGGCCGCTGCTTCATTGATTGTGAACATGCCACTGCCAACGGCGCCAAAAAAGGTCGCAAAAATGCCAAACTGAGCAGCTGCCCCAAGTAGAAGCATGCGCGGGTTTGCAATCAGCGGTCCGAAATCTGTCAGGGCACCCACTCCCAGGAAGATCAGCGGCGGAAAAAGCTCGAGACGAACACCTTGGGTGATGTAATAGAAAAGCCCACCGGGCTCAATGAGGTTGCCGACTTCATCAAAGTGTGGAGGCCGCATGATGACGTCTTCGATCGGCAGGTTTGCCAGCATGCCACCCAGGGCGATCGGGACGAGCAGAAGCGGTTCGAATCCTTTGACCACGGCGAGGTAAAACAGGCCTCCGAGGATGACCCACATAAAGATCATTCCCCAATTCAATTGGGCGAATCCGGTTGTTTCCAGTGTTTCCAGGACGAGGTCCATTACAATGCCTTTCCAGTGTTTCCGTTAACGGGCTATTTATGACCCCGGTAAATTAAGAGATGATGAGGAGGGCCTGGCCTTCTTCGACGGAATCACCAGCAGCAACCAGCACCTTTTCGATTTTTCCAGCGCGGTCGGCTTGCACCGATGTGTTCATCTTCATCGCTTCCAGGGTCATGACCGTGTCGCCTTCCGCGACCTCACTGCCGACAGCTTTGTCGATGGAGACGACCTTGCCGGCCAGCGGACTGAGGAGCTCACCGGCTCCACCGCTGGGGGCTGGTGCCGAGCTGGCCGCAGGGGCGGCTGCCGCGGCAGCCGGGGCGGACGCGCGGTTTGACGAGCGGCTTGCGGGCACTGGGGTTGTTGCAGTGCTGCCGCCTTGATCGAGAACCTCGGCGACGACCTCAAAAGTTTTACCATTAACCGTGATACGGAGCTGTTTTTTCATGTAGGGAAATTATGAGTGGGATTTAACGAATCTTGTGGGAAGCAAAGTGCTGACGACGGCCTTCCTGACTCCAGCTGGTGTTGCTGCTTTGGATCGACACAATGCGATGTCCGCTGCCCAGGAGGAGATAGGTCGCGGCCGCAACGGCGGCGATCTCTTCGTCGGAAACAGTATCCTGGCCCGACGCTGGCGGCCCTGAGGCTCCGGCTTTGGCCGGTGTTTGGGCTTTTGCTGCTGACGCCGCTTTGCGGTTGGCTGAGTTGCTGAAGTATTTTCCTATCAGCAGGGTCAGCATCCACAGCACCGTCAGAGTGATAAGCACACTCAGGAAGCCGACGATGTGCTCGAGGGATTCAGTGAATGCGTTAGCTAAAACGTGAATTGTTGGCATGTACAATCTAGGGGATTAGAGAGGAATATTACCGTGTTTTTTCGGTGGGCGGGTTTCACGTTTGGACAATAATGAGCGTAAGCCAAGCGAAATGATTCCTCTTGTGTTGGCAGGATCAATGACATCGGTAATAAGCGCGTTGCCAGCAGCCTGGTAGGGGGACGCGAACTCATCCCGGTAATTCGCCACCAGATCGGCTTTGGCTTTGGCCGGATCATCGGATTGCTTCAGCTCCCTGCCGAAGATAATGTCGACGGCTCCGTCGGCACCCATCACCGCGTTTTCACCGGTGGGCCAGGCGTAGACCAGGTCTGCGCCGAGGTCCGAGCTGCACATGGCGAGGTAGGCTCCGC
>JBJHBN010000147.1:0-1745 GCA_050485505.1 Opitutales bacterium
CGGGCTCTTGCCGGTCATGCTGGAGGTGAACTCCATGTAGGCCTCAGGCAGCGGCAGGTAGTGAATCGGATTGAAAACCGCCAGGGACCGAATACCCGGCTCAGGCGGGTTGATGCGTCGCCCTGTGAGCACAGCGCTCACCGGGTAAGCCACTGCATCATCCTTCTTGAGGCGCTTGTTAAGGCGCACCCCCATTTCGGCGACATAGAGGTCCTGCGGTTGCTCCAAAGTCGATCGGTTCTGCAGGTAACGCGGGTTTTTTGAAGGCTTTCCGTCCATTAGGCGTGGATGCGCGGAGGAGACCATGAACGAAGGGTTCGACTCAGGCATTTCAACGAAGTTTCGAATACGCGCCTTCATCGGATCAGTAAAGTAGTCAAAATGCACGACGTCGTCCAGAATCTCCTTCACCTCAGGACGTGTTAGCGGCTGGTAGTTCGAAAGGAAGTTGCCGGGACGGGAAATATCCAACTCCGTTTTCTTGTCATAACCCCTTACAATCGCATCGTCCGGGCGTTGGAAAAGACGGTATTCGCAATTATAAATAATCTTGGCTCCGGGAGCGCCTTCAATTGGATCGACCCCCGGCAGCCTTTCAACGGGCACGACTACCGAGGCCGTGATATCATCCTCCGCCTGGATTTTCGCTGCCGGAGCAAAGTCCTTGCGCAAGCTGAATACCCGCCAGGATCCGTCCGGTTCATAACCCACACGCAGGTAGCTCGTGATCACCGGCAAGCCGCGGTGCTTCAATTCATTGCCCGGCACCCCGTTGATCACATCCACACTGAAGCGTTGCCTCCAATCATCACCCCAGTCAGGTTTATAGAATCGTTTAACGAGCAAGACAAGACCCTTGATTCGGCTTGGAATAGAGTTCAGAAACTCGTTGTAAGCGTCCGTATAATCCGGATTGGGTGTCAGCAATTTAATTACCGAACCCAGTGAACGGTCAGGGCTCAATACCGGACGGCTATTGGGAAGGTTCAGCGCAGAGTCCTTGAAGCGCCCTCCAAAATTCCGTTTCAAAATGGCATCCACCTGATCGAAGTCATCCCGGATTGAACCCACATAAAAAGGCGCGTGGATAATCGCGTCCGCAATCGATTTCGAGATTTCTGACTTACCTCCGCCTGACACCGTGCATGGTTTATGGCATACGGTGGCTTGGGGCACCGAGCCGATCAAACGCCAGCGACGCCCAGCTGCTGGCTTCGCCATCTGGATTTTATAACCGTAAGGATGCATATAGGTTTTGCCTGCCAGCAGTTTCACCTGGGCAGGCCCTTCCGGCCCCTGCCAACTGATTGTCTGGTCGCGCATCGAAAAACACGCATCTTCCGGCACATACCAAACGTTCGGGTGGCGTTTATCGATGGCATGACCTTCGGCTTGGCGTTCCAACCGATCACCATATTCAGCGATCACATCCTTCAAACTGTGTTCACAATTCTCAACCACATTGGCGATACGGAAATCTTCACCGAGGTCATAAGAGGTAAAGGCGATCGCGCCACCAGCGTGTTCTTCTTCACACAAGCCATTGAGATTCGCCGCATAGCCGATTTGAGTCTTCACCTCCTTTTTGCAGTAACCGTAATAGTTATCGGCAATCATGGTAACGACAACGCCGCGGTGATCGCGCATGGTCAGCTTGAAGGCCGAGCCATCATTGTAGAGCTCCTCGGGGTCTTCCCAGCACATACCATCGCGCTTCTGCCGCTCACTGGCTTCACTTATGTGCG
>JBJHBN010000147.1:1755-6185 GCA_050485505.1 Opitutales bacterium
CCAGGATAACGCAGCCCGTATGTCCGGACCAGTGGCGCACATCGTGCACGGAATCGTTGTCTTTGATGAATGGATCGCCGGCATTGCCAAAAATCGACTCCACAAAATCCAAGTTGCTGACCAGATTACCGGGCGCAAAAAAGCGCACCTCCATCCGCTTCTCCGAAATGTAGCCTTTGACTTCCGGAACCACAACCGGACGCAGCAGCAGCGAAACCCAGAGGTGCGCCTGCTTCTCTGTCTCCTGGCTGGCCGTAAACGGCAGCTGAAGCAGTTCGTGCGGAGGCTTCAGGGCAGCCCGAAGAAGTCGGGCAAAGGCTTTTTTGGGCACCGCTTTTTTGTCGTTCGGGACCGGCAAGCCGCCTTCAGCAACGTGGAAAACACCTTTGGTCGTGCGCCGATCCTCCTTGGGGTTATTAAGAATACCGTTTGCCAGGCGATAGCTGGAGACAATGTCAGACCGGAACTCATCCCGGTCCGGCGGCAGGCACAGCATGCGCGCCAGCCCGTGCTGGCGCAGGTGAAAGGTTTTGCCGGGAAGATGGATATCGTCGCCATCATCGACATCGTCCAGCGATTCCTTAAGGAATTCTTCAATCCGCCGGTCCACCGGCGGGCGAATGGCATCTCGCAACGCGTCTTTGGCCTGATAGTGTTCGACCAGCGCCTGCCCCAAGCGCAAAGTGGGATAATCCTTTGCGTTGCCGAATATCGGCTCACCAAGGGCCGAAAGATTCAAATTGATGTATTCAATCCACGAAGGATCCGGCGTTACATTTTCCAGCGATTCCGGATCGAAACCGATGGCTGAGGTCAAGTCAACTGAGTCATTCGCCATAGACTCTGAGAACAATCCAGAATCCCAAGGCGGTCAAGACGACACTTTAGCTAATGTCAACCAACACCACATCAGCCCATTCACCGTCTTCGCGGGATGACACCTCAAAGCGGCGCCCGCTGGCGCCGACAAAGGCAGACTGGACTTCTTCGGCCTGTGGTCCAAGAATTCCGCTCAGAATCAGGCGCCCACCCGGATTGAGTGCATCTATGATGACGCGAGCGTGATCGATGAGAATAGGTGCCAGGATATTGGCCATAATAAGGTCCGCAGTACGGCCTTTGAGCCCCTGAATGAGATCCGCCCAAACAAACTCAATCTGCCCGTCCAAACCACAGAGCTGCTCGTTTTCACGGCTGATGCTGACCGCGTCGGGATCGTTGTCGAAGGCGTAGACAGGCGAAAAGCCGACTTTGCGCGCAGAAATGGCCAGAATTCCCGAACCGCAACCGGCATCGATCACACTCTTTTCAACGATGGCCTCGCCCCACTCTTCCTTCGCATCCAACAGACGGCGGACGCACAAGCGGGTAGTCTCGTGGTTACCAGTTCCAAAGGCCATGCCCGGGTCGAGGTAAACGATTTGATCCCCGTCAGGCAGCGGGTAGCTGTCCTTTTCCCATACCGGCACCCAGTGCAGGCCACGATCACTCCAGGGTTTGAAGTGAAGTTTGTATGCTTCTTTCCAGTCCTGATCCTCAACCACCAGCTGTTCTCCCCCCTCAGGCAAATCCGGGATCGCCTGGGCGAGCTCCATACGTCCGGCTTCAGCCGCTTCCGGGCTGGCAAAAAAACCGCAGAGCGTCTGAGCCCCAGTCAGGTGATTTTCGCGCAACATCCAGATTTCCTGATAGTCTTCACAGAAGTGGCCTTCCAGAATATCTGCGAGTTCACGGCTGACGGGTATACGCAATTCAATCATGCGACCGACAACAGCCACCGCTCCGATCCTTGGCAAGTCCGAATAAAACGTTGCCGATAAAGCCTTTTCGGGTTCCAATACCAGGCTTTCCCTTCTGCTATGGAAACTCAGGTGAGTCAAAAACCGCGCCGTGAACCGGTCTACCAGCTGTCGATCTTCGCCGACAACAAGGTCGGGCGCCTGAACGATGTGCTTCAACGCCTGGCCGAGGCACAGATCCACATCATGGCCATCAGCCTGCTCGATACCACGGAGTGCACGATAATGCGGTTCATCGTCGACGATTATGAAGGCGCCAGAGAACTGCTAAATCAACTGGGCTACGCATACACCACAACGGAAATCATCGTGGTGGAAATCAACACCGAAGCAGACATCCGATTCATCACCGCAGCCCTGGTCGAAGCCGAAACCAACATCCATTACGTTTACTCCTTCGTCATGCGGCCGAAGGAAAAGTCCGCCTTGGCCCTTTCTCTGGAAGACAACGATATCGCCTGCTCCGTCCTCGAATCCAGAGGGCACAAAGTATTGGATGCCAGCGACATTTATCGATGATTCGGCCGGACCCTCCACGCGATCCGTTCGCCACCAAGAAAAAACCGATGTATCCGGTTGGGGCCGATTTGCGGGCCTATTTAAAACAGTACGGTCGGGAATTCGAGCTACCGGTCTCCTACTCCCGTCTGACCGAATGGGAAGAGTCCATGCCGCTCTACAATGCAGACGGTGAGGACACCCTCTGGCAGACAGTTATCTACCGGCCGGAAGTCTGGAAACGTCTCAATAAACATCTGACAGGAATCTACGCTCTGCTTAAAACCGAGGGGGACATCTCCTACGTGGACCATTTGTACGTGGACCGCGTGGACTATTGTACCTTTGGCAACAGCAATCCTTTCAGAATCCGGGTGGTCAATGCTTATAACGACAACCAGGACTACTACTATATCAAAAAGTCCGATGCATCGCGGGTCTACGGATTGGAGTTGGAACACCTGCTCTCCCCCAACCGCATGCACTATCTGGTTGCCGAAGACGTGCTAATCGAAGAACATGTGGTGGGCATTCCGGGCGATGTGTTCAGTGACCGCTGGTTGCACGATCCGCACCTAAACAAGATCCGCCTCGCCAAAGAACTGGTTAAATTCAACGAGCGTTGTTTTGTCCGTTTACTTGGAGACATGCGGTCATATAATTTTGTGGTCGATGTCACCCCGGATTTTGAGGATGTGCAAATCCGCATCCGGGCCATGGATTTTGATCAGCAGAGCTACAGCGGCCGAATGAAGTTTTACCTGCCACAATTTTTCAAGGATAACAATGCCTTGGTCGAATTCTGCGTCAGCCAGCTCAATATCCCCACAGCCCGCCAGTATCAGAAGGAGGAGCATTCAGTCATTTTCCGGCGCATCCAACTGGCCGAGGCACGGGTCAAACGCCTGCTCGACTGCATGTGCCAGGACCGAATCTCGTCAGAGGAAAAAGTGCGCTCCCTGCGCCAGAGCCTGGCCGAGTATTACAAAAACAAAGACTTCCTAAAATGCGAACGAATGGGCGAACTGGTCCGCCAATCACTAAAGAACCTGCAATCCAATGTGGAACGCTTGCGGCGTCAGTCGCAGTCCGCTTTCCTCGACTGAGCCAGCGCTTGCGCCGGAAGCGCTCTCGCGCACCCGCTACAATGGGCTTCAGAAAATTTCCGGACGCGACTTAGTCGTATGACCACTAACCAGGATACTTACTGAATCACGTTTTCGGTCTCCGGATCAAACAGGTGGGCAGATTCCAGATTAAAAATGAGCTGCACCGATTCCCGCGCTGCGTAACGGTCAAACGAACGAACTTTGGCGATGAAACGACTGGCTCCAGAATCCAGATAAAGGAAGGTCTCCGACCCCATAGGTTCCGAAACGTCCACCAAGGCTTCAACTGGATCCGAATAATCCCCTTCGCGCGCTACGCGGGCATCGCCAATTTCTTCCGGACGAATGCCAAAGACGATGGCTTTGCCGACCCAGGCTTTTGCCCTGGATGCCAGCTCAGGAGACAGATGAAAGCGAATAGGCTTACCCTTGTCATTCGTTTCAATGAAAAGAACCCTGTCACCATTGGACTCCAGACGCCCACGGATAAAATTCATCGGAGGGCTGCCGATAAAACCGGCGACAAACATGTTCTGGGGTTGTTTGTAGAGAGTAAGCGGTTCGTCGACCTGCATGATTACACCGTCTTTCATCACACAAATCCGGTCGCCCATGGTCATTGCCTCAACCTGGTCGTGGGTAACGTAAATCATGGTGGCATCGAGCTGATTGTGCAGACGGGAAATCTCAGTCCGCATCGACACACGCATTTTCGCATCGAGATTGGACAGCGGCTCGTCGAACAAAAAGACCTTTGGATCACGCACGATCGCACGGCCCACTGCAACCCGTTGGCGTTGGCCGCCGGACAACGCCTTCGGCTTCCGGTCAAGCATGGATTCAATACCAAGAATCGCCGCTGCCGCTTCCACGCGCTGTTTGATTTCCGCCTTGGGAACCTTCTTCAACTTGAGGCCAAAAGCCATGTTGTTGTAGACGGTCATGTGCGGGTAAAGGGCGTAGTTCTGAAAAACCATCGCGATGTCCCGATTCTTTGGCAAAACATTGTTGACCACCCGATCCC